>JAVFAE010000045.1:0-11307 GCA_034002605.1 Weeksellaceae bacterium
GATTAAAAAATGCAACGCTTGCGTCGCGTGCGTGCATCACGCTGGTAAGTCCCATAGATGCTTGTCTAACTCCCTGTAAAGAAACGCGGTAGCCACCTGCAAAAGCAGAAATACCCATCCCTAACAAAAGAGCAGCTAAATAAATTATATTCATATACTCTTTCAATTTAAAACGATAATGAATTACTAACAAATGTAACAAAAAATTCATAGAATCATTATGCTTACATAATAATTTGTAATCAAATGAAACAAATATAAACAATTCAAATTTATTATTCAGTTTATTTTTATTATATATTTTTGTTCTGATAATTTTTAACTGGATTTAGTTTTTAAAGTAAAAACGACTTATAAAATTAAAATTTCATTTCCGGAATTTCTCCATCTATGACTAAATCACCTTCGGTTGCAGCTTGAATTTGTTCTACACTTACTCCCGGAGCACGTTCTGTTAAATGAAATTTCCCGTCTTTAATTTCCATCACACATAAATCCGTAACGACTTTTTTAACACAATTTACTCCGGTTAACGGAAGGCTGCATTCTTTTAAAAGTTTCGATTCTCCTGCTTTATTGGTATGCATCATGGCAACAATAATATTTTCTGCTGCTGCTACTAAATCCATAGCTCCTCCCATTCCTTTTACCATTTTTCCGGGAATTTTCCAGTTGGCAATATCTCCATTTTGAGAAACTTCCATTGCGCCTAAAACCGTTAAATTCACATGTTTTCCGCGAATCATCCCAAAACTCATGGCAGAATCAAAAAAAGCAGCTCCAGGCATGGCGGTAATGGTTTGTTTTCCGGCATTAATTAAATCAGCATCTTCTTCTCCTTCGTAAGGAAAGGGACCCATTCCTAAAATGCCGTTTTCACTTTGGAATTCAACCTCAATTCCTTTGGGTATATAATTAGCTACTAAAGTCGGAATTCCGATTCCGAGATTTACGTAGTATTTATCTTTTAATTCTCTAGCTATTCGTTGCGCTATTTGTTCTTTTGTTAACATAATTTCAATTTGAAAATTTATAAAAATTTAAACTATCGTTGTCTTACTGTTCTTTGTTCGATTCGTTTTTCGTATTTTTCTCCTTGAAAAATTCGTTGTACAAATATTCCCGGAATATGAATTTGATTTGGGTCTAATTCTCCTGCCGGAACCAATTCCTCCACTTCAGCTACTGTGATTTTCCCGGCTCCCGTCATGGGAGCATTAAAGTTTCTTGCTGTTCCTTTGAAAATCAGATTTCCGGCTGTATCACCTTTCCAAGCTTTTACAAAAGAGAAATCAGCTTTGTATGCCATTTCCAATAAATACGGTTTCCCGTCAAATTCCCGAACTTCTTTGCCTTCTGCTACTTCGGTTCCAACTCCGGCTTTTACCCAAACTGCCGGAAATCCATGTTGTGCTGCACGGCATTTTTCGGCTAAAGTTCCTTGTGGTGTTAATTCTACTTCCATTTCACCGCTCAACATTTGACGTTCAAATTCGGCGTTTTCACCTACATAAGAAGCAATCATTTTTTTGATTTGTTTTTTCTTTAATAATAAGCCCAAACCAAAATCATCCACTCCGGCATTGTTAGAAATGCAAGTAATGCCTTGAATGTTCATTTTTACCAATTCGGAAATAATGTTTTCAGGAATTCCGCAAAGTCCGAATCCACCTACAATGAACGTCATACCGTCAGCAACTCCTTCTAATGCTTGTTGCACGGTATCTACTTTTTTATTAATCATTTGTTTTGAATTTGTTTGCCGATAAAATTACAAAATAATTTTGTCGAAAAATGTATTTTTGTAGGAATTAAAACTATTTAAATGAGAATTCTGTCAGAAGAACTTGAAGATTATTTGGAAAAACATACGACTCCTCAATCGGATTTATTGAAACGTTTGGAAAAAGAAACTTTTCAAAAAACAACTCAACCTCAGATGCTGTCGGGCAATTATCAAGGACGATTTTTAAGTTTGATTTCTAAATTGATTCAACCTAAAAACATTCTTGAAATCGGGACTTTTACTGGTTATTCGACTTTGTGTCTTGCTGAAGGCTTGGCTAAAGACGGGAAAATTATAACCATCGATCGAAATGAAGAATTGATGTATCTACCTAAAAAACATTTTATTGAGTCAGAATTTTCAAAGCAAATTGAAGTCAGAATTGGAAATGCTTTGGACGTTTTGGAAGAATTAAATGAAGCTTTTGATTTGGTTTTTATTGATGCCGATAAATCAAATTACATTCATTATTATGAAAAAGCTTTAGAGAAAATGAATTCCGGAGCAGTGATTTTGGCAGATAATGTACTTTGGTACGGAAAAGTTTTAAGAGAAGCAAAAGCTAATGATAAAGATACTTTGGAACTAAAAGCGTTTAATGAAATGGTGAAAAATGATAATAGAGTGGAAGTAGTGGTTTTGCCGATTCGGGATGGAATTAGTTTGATACGAAAAAAATAGAATATTAACTTTGTTTTTCTTTGTCGTACTTTTCTGCGAACTTTGACACAAATAAATTTTTAAGAAAATGAAGCAATATTTGGATTTGGCACGCCACGTTATGGAAAATGGCACAATGAAAGAAGACCGGACGGGAACCGGGACAAAAAGTGTGTTTGGTTATCAAATGCGGTTTGATATGCAGGAAGGTTTTCCTATGGTAACAACTAAAAAGCTTCATTTAAAATCAATTATTCATGAACTTTTGTGGTTTTTAAAAGGAGATACAAATATCAAATATCTACAAGAAAACGGAGTTCGGATTTGGAACGAATGGGCCGATGAAAACGGAAATTTAGGACCGGTTTATGGGCATCAATGGAGAAGTTGGAGTAAACCCAACGGGGAAATTATTGACCAGATTAAATTAACAATTAACCAAATTAAAAACAATCCGGATTCAAGAAGAATCATTGTTTCTGCTTGGAATGTGGGTGAATTGGAGCAAATGGCATTAGCACCTTGTCATGCTTTTTTTCAATTTTATGTAGCCGATGGAAAGCTTTCTTTACAATTGTATCAAAGAAGTGCGGATGTTTTTTTAGGCGTTCCGTTTAATATTGCTTCTTACGCACTTTTGTTAAAAATGATGGCTCAGGTTTGTGGTTTGAAAGAAGGAGAATTTGTGCATACTTTTGGAGATGCACATATTTATACGAATCATTTTGAGCAAATTAAACTGCAATTAAGTCGAGAGCCGAAACCTTTACCTGTTATGCAATTAAATCCGGATGTGACAGATATTTTTGATTTTGTTTACGAAGATTTTTTATTGAAAAATTATGAATCTCATCCGCACATCAAAGGAGAAGTAGCGATTTAAGCTTGAATATAATCAAGTAAATCTCCATCCGGAAAAGTGAATTGTTTTCCTGAAATCATATTTTTTAAGGTGATTTTTTGATTTTTTAATTCATCTTCACCTAAAAGAATAACATATTTAGCCGCTCTTTTGTCGGCATATTGCATTTGTTTTTTCATTTTAGCAACTTCGGGGTAAACTTCACAACGAATATTGTTTTTTCTTAAAATTTTAGATAATAAAAAAGCTTTTTCGGCTTCTTTCTCACCAAAATTAATGAATAAAACATCCAATGAATTTTGTAACGAATCCGGAAAAAGACTCAATTCTTCCAAAACCAGATAAATTCTGTCTAAACCAAATGAAATTCCAACTCCGGATAAATTTTTTAATCCAAAAATTCCGGTTAAATCATCGTAACGACCACCTCCTCCGATAGAACCTAATTGAACATTCTTGGCTTTTACTTCCAAAATTGCACCGGTATAATAATCCAAACCACGCGCTAAAGTCAGATTCAAAATTAATTCAGCAGATTGTAAACCTATAGTTTTAATTTTTTCAAAAACAAAACGAAGTTCTTCAATTCCTTCTTTTCCGATGTTTGATGTTTGTAGAATTTGAGCCAAATCGTTTAATTGTGAGTCAAATTCTCCGGACATAGAAAATAAAGCTGAAAGTTTGTCGATGGAAGTTTGAGGAATTCCTCTTTCCAACATTTCTTCTTTTACTTTTTCTTCTCCGATTTTGTCTAATTTATCCAAAGCAACGGTAAAATCAACAATTTTGTCAGAAATATGAGCAACTTCTGCCAATCCACTCAGGATTTTCCGGTTATTAATATGAATTTCAACCGGAACTTTTAATTCTGAAAAAACAGCATCGTATAATGAAATCAATTCAACTTCCTGAAGTAGGGAAGTGCTTCCCACAACATCGGCATCACATTGATAAAACTCTCTGAATCGTCCTTTTTGTGGTCGGTCGGCACGCCAAACCGCTTGCATTTGATAGCGTTTGAACGGAAGTGTAATTTCATTTTGATGTTGAACCACATAACGTGCAAAAGGCACAGTTAAATCATAACGAAGTGCTTTTTCTGAGATTTGAGAAGTTAATTTTTGACTGTCTTTGTTTTGTAAAAGTTGTTCGTCCACTTTGCTCAAAAAATCTCCGGAATTCAAAATTTTAAAAATCAGGCGGTCGCCTTCTTCCCCGTATTTTCCAGTTAAAGTGGATAAGTTCTCAAAAGAAGGTGTTTCAATGGGCGCATAACCAAATAATTGAAATTGATGACGGATAGTGTCAAAGATAAATTGTCGTTTGTTTACCTCTTCTGCTGAAAAATCCCGTGTTCCTTTTGGAATAGAAGGTTTTTGAATTGTCATTTTATTAAAATTGTTGTGCAAAGATGCTAAAATTTACCAAAAACCGGAACCCAATTTTGTTGAATTCCGGTTTTTATTATAAAATACGGATTGATTTTAGAAAGATTTAAATGGATTTTTATCTCTGTAAAATTAATCGTTTGGTTTCTTTACTTTTATCGGTGTAATGAATCAATAAAACATAGATTCCTTCATTCAAATCGGAAACATTTAGGGTATTGTTGGATAAATTTTTATTTCCAAAAATAAAAGAACCATCAATAGAATAAAGTGAAATGTTTTTTATTGTTTTTTCGGTTTTGATTTGAACTTGAGATTTTGCCGGATTAGGATAAATAAGAGTTTCTTTCTGGTTAATTTCAGTTGTATTTAAGTTAGGCCAACGGTTTTCCGCTTCTGGTCCTCCCCAAATTAGAGTTGCTAAATAAGGATTATCAATAAAAGGATTTCGGTTTCCTTGTAAATTTTGAAGTACATCATTTCGTACTAATTCCTGAGAACTTACGGGATCTTCTGCATTCCATTTTAAGAAGATGTCGGGCATTTCAATACTGTATGTATAAGTTCCACTTCCTACTATATCTGCAGGACAGCGATTTACATAGCGAATGTGCATATACATCATCATTCGGGCAACGTCTCCTCTCCATTCGTCACCCGGGTAAAAGAGGCCGTTACTAGTAATGTAAGAGGCGGTTCCTTCTCCTTCAGCAAAAGCGCGATTGGAGCGACTACCGTTTTTTTGGTTATCAATAGGACGGATGTGGTGAGCATCAGAACCCGGGCCCTCGGTTCCTAAATTAGGATTTCCTAAGGATTTGGGATAGGTATGTTCGCGTACCCAAAAACCGTTACAACCGCTTGTATGACAACTTAAATCTTTGTCGCGTGTGCGGTGATCTTTGTTGTCCGGACTGTTGTCGTCAAAACCATAAAGCAATAGTACATTTTGTGGGTTTTCCGGGTCTAAATCAATTTGTTTTAGTGCATTCCAAACTTCCGGTGTGTAAAATAATTCATACGAATGTGTGGCGATGACTAAAGCACTTAAATCATCTTTTAATTCTTGTCCGGTTTTAGTAAAATCAATGCCGATATAATAATCGGGGACTTGTGCCAATAGCAAGAAAGGACTTACTATTAGTAAGAATAAAAATCGTCTCATCTCTATACCTCTGTTTTTGTTAAAAAGCGAATATAGAGAAATGAGCTTGATATTCAATAAAATAAACGATAAATTAATTAAGTTTTATTAACAATTAAGAAATAAGCGATAAAAATACCTAAAGAATTGGCAAGAATATCATAGAACTCAAAGGTTCTGCCCAAGGCTGTTATTGATTGTAGTATTTCGATTAAAACACCTAATAATAAGGGGAATAGCCAGAGATGTGTTTTTTTATTGGTGTATTTAGAGGCAAAAAACAAACAAGTAAAAATGAAGAACAAAGTAAAGTGAATTACTTTGTCTTCATTTTTAAATTTAAAACTTCGTAACCAAGAATTTTTTTCAGTTTTAATGATGTTTGTGGGCATCAATGTTACAACTAATAAAAATACGGTATAAATGCCAAAAAGTATTCTGAAATTATTTTTATTAAGCAGTAATTTCTTTATAGGCAGTGGCATCTAATAATGTGTCTAATTCAGTGGGATTACTCATTTCTACTTTTAAAATCCAACCGTCGTTGTAAGGATCGGAATTAATAGTCTCCGGAGCTCCATCCAGGATTGGGTTGATTTCCATTAGTTTTCCTGAAATCGGAATGAATAAATCGGAAACTGTTTTTACGGCTTCAATTGAACCAAAAATTTCTCCTGCATCAATTTCATCATCTTCATCTATTGTAACGTCCACGTAAACAATGTCTCCTAATTGATCTTGTGCGAAATCAGTAATTCCAATGAAAGCAATATTGCCTTCTACTCTGACCCATTCATGGTCTGTACTGTACTTTAATTCTTGTGGGGTATTCATAAATAGTAATTTTTTTTGTAAATATAATTAATTTCCAAATGATAGTGTGAGACTTAATCCTGTTCTTAGGGTTGAAATCGGATAAGCGGTTGAGATTTTATATTCTGAAATCATTTGATCCCAGAAGAATTTCAGATTCAAGTTCTTGCTGAGTCCATAATCAGCTGAAAATTGTAATGAGAATAGTTTTTGTCCACCTGTAACTTGTGAGTCACCGTCTAAAATTCGTCGAATTCGAGTTTCACTGTCTCTCATACGGCCATCTAAACGGAATTTTAAATCACCTGTAATAGTTCTGTTTCTTCCTTGATAACGCATTCTGATTTTTAAATCTTTGATGATATAACCCATTCCTAAAACGTATTCTGTTCCGTAATCTTCTGTTAATGTATAATTACTCATACTCATCATCATCATACGATCACGATTGTACTGAATTTTCAATTGGATATTGTTTCGGAATGTCATATCCACTCCAATAAGTGGTGAAAAGGATTCAATCATATTAATACTTCCGTAAATATTTTCAGTATAGAAATTATTATTCAAATCACGTCCGGAAAAATCGGTGAAGAAATTTGAATTGGATTGAATTCCGTTTACGGAATAAGAAGATAGATAACTGTGCGAGACTTCAAATGAATTGAACCATCGGTTTATAATCGGAATATTGGTTAATCCGGTATAAGTGATGTTCCAGTTAGGTAATGGGATTTTTCGGTTATAGCCCAAGCCTGTTTTTCTTGCATTTTTTCCTTCTACTGCTGAAGTAAATGCCGGAATCAATACATCGTAATTTGATAAGCCAAATCCGTCATAATAACCATCTTCTAAAGGTGACATTCCGTTTGCTATTCCCAATCGTTCTGAAATAATTTTGGTATTGTCTAAAAAGTCTTGATAAACCGCATCCGGACTTTTGAAAGCTGTTAAGAAGGCGATGTTGCTACTATTTAAGGATTTTTGGTAATCAATGTAAGTTCGGACAGTATTATCAACTGTGCGTAAATTAAATGCATTTTCAGTGCTTCTGAAAGTTGTTTGCCGTTTTGCATCTAAGTCAATTCTCAGATTTGGATAAGGTTCGATGGTTGCCCGAGCGGTGAAATTCGTTCCTCGTGTGATTTCGTAGGGTTCCAATAATTGCTCACTGGTTGTTACCCAACTTCCGCCGGATTCAATGATTCTTCGTTTGATGTCGAATTCAGTTCCGAAAATAAACCCGGTACCGGGACCTCCATCATTTTTTCCTAAACCAAAGAAATTTGGTTCTGCTAAAATTCCCGGAACAATAGCTCCGTTGTTTTGTGTGTAATTGAATTGGAATCGTTTCACGCTGGAAACAACCAACCAAGCATAATCTTTTCCTCTAAATTTATTTTTAAATTTATAGGGTTTTCGGATATTCCTTAATGCTTTTGGTGATAAATCGTTATAGGCTCGAGTCAAAGAATCTACTTCTCTTTTTCGTCCTCTTTTTATCGAATCCATTTGTGAATAACCCGGGAATTCGGTATAGAGTTTTGTTAAATCAAAATTTCCGATAGTATTAAAATTCCTTGAATTTTGCGCAATGTTTCCTAAACCTTGTCCATTCGTATTCGGAGCATTTAAGAAAACGGTAGAACGGGCTTGCCAATTATAGTTTGTACTCACACCGAATTCAAGGTTTGCCCAACTCATATAAGGGAAAAATTGCAAAGGCACTTTCCAGTTGATTTGAACTTGTTGGTCGTAATTAACCGGTCGTCCAATTCGGAAGAAATCATTCCAAATGAGTCCCTTGTCAGCATATTCAAAAGCTGCTCCGTCATTTAAAGTTCGGGTAGAAGAGGTGTAATCCAAGCGTAGGGATTTTGTTAAATCAAATCCAACATTATATTGCCAAGAGAACAAGAAGTTATTACTAAAAGCAATTGGGAAAATATAATTGGAGCCACCAAAGAATTGATTCAAATCTCGGTATTGTCTTTCAGAATAAACACGATCAATGTCTGTTCTGAACGATAATCGAGTAGGAAGTGGATTAACGTTAAATTCTTTGACAAATTGTAAATATTTTGCTGTTCTCATAGAATCCTGTACCGGTCTCCAGTTTTTTAAAGGACGGATAAAGTTGGAAGGAAAACTATAATTATAATTCAAAGTGGCTTTTAAATTTTTAGTTAAATCATAAGCAGTATAAATATCTCTTCTGTAATCATCCGCATACATAAAGGAAACAGAGAAGTTGGATGGGTCGTAGAATTTAGCCGGCATTCCGTTTATTTTTTGTTTTCGGACATTACTGAACGCAAATGATTTTTGTTGAGAATAAGTTCGGGCAACATCTTTTAGCTGTTCTTTTCTTGGGTCTTCATCAAATAAAACGTCATTATCGAGCGGATTGTATTTTGGATCAGAGAATTGTTCGCTAATCGATACATTGAACGGAATTTCCATTCCCCATTTTTCAGGTAAAAATTTATCCAATTTAATCTGAGCATTTACGGCATAATCTCTGTAATCTTCTTGACTTCGGTTACTCGGACCTTGGTCTATAGCACCAAATCCTTCTGAACGAATACTTCCGGAAAGTTGAATTTGTGCAAAATCACCTAAAGTAAATCCAAGGCTTGCCATGGCAGCGTAACCGCCTTTACTGTCGATTTCACTCAAACGAAGTTCGTTTACCCATACCAAAACCTCTTTGTCTTGTGTGCTGGTAGAACGAAGTCCAATCATTACAGAGGTTATTCCTCCCAAAGAAGGTCGTCCTTTCACATAAATCACTTTATTTGGATTTTCTTCATCCGGAATAAAAGAATAACGTTTTAAAACACTGGCATCTTGGTCGGCATCCCGTAATTTTTTAGCATCAACAAAAGAATCTGTCCACAAATCAATTCGGTTTTCTATCGGCCAAATTCGGTCAGGATTTGTATCCTGTGTCCGTGCAGTATATTTTAGTGGAATTTCGTATTCATAATAGTTGTCGGAATAATCACTTCCTAAACGAATGAATAATTTTGTGTTTTCATCTAAATTTTGATTGGTTCCATCCAATAAATCCTCAGCATGAACAAACATTTCCATTCGTTTGTATCTTCTCATATCCAGATTGGTATTTTTGTAAACCGCTTTAGTCGGGCTGGAAGCACTTAATTTGGATTTTAAAACCATAGAAGCCTCGTTTTGACTTTGATAGCCGGTTGTTCCCTGCATTTGTTCGCGTTCTACTCCCGGAGGTAAAACATAAGGAGGAATATTGGTTGAATTTTCTTCAACATTAACTTGTCCGATTTCTAAATTCGCTAAGAATGGGTCAGCATCTACTCCTTCTTCATCTGAAGCCGAACCCGGAATTGGGAATAAAATTTTTGGGTACCTTCTCCAATTACTTCTTACTAAGTCCATAGTAGCAAAACGAACGGTGGTTTCTTGCGTAAATCCACGCATTACAACTCTCATAAACCGAACGGAAGACAGTACGCTTTTGGCAGCAGAAAAATGTTCTTCTGTAAATAAATCATCAACACCGTCGCCATCAAGATCTGTGTCAAAATTATCAACCGGAATCCGGAATTGGTACCATTTCACAGATTCTGTTTGACCATTGGGGAGGTTTACATTGACTTCTTTCGTAGCAACAATTAAATTATTGGTGTTATTTAATAAATCAGACGGGCTAATTTTAATTGTATATTGGTTATAAGATTCTGTTTGGTCTAAGTTATAATCCAAGTTAATATCTTCAGCATCCGGTTGTGTACTGTATGAATGCATCATATTGTCGGTTGAGTTATTTCCTTGTGAACCTTGGAAAAATTTATAGCGTTTAACAATTGAGCTAGCATCTGGTGATTGCGACCAACGATCGTCCATTGGATAAACGTAGTTGTCTGATGCCGGGTCATTTTCTCCGGTAATCGGGTTGATATTTGCAATTCCGTATAATGCACTTTCTTCGGCATCGGTTAAACCGTTATAACCCAAGTCTTGTTGTTTTCTCGCAGCTCCTTCGGTTTCATAAGCGTAAATAATCGGATAATTTTCGGGTTGTTTTCCCCAATTGGTTTCGGTTATTTTAGCTTCATTTCCGGAATGAGGCATACCGTTTTCGTACATCATTTGACCATCTTTCAAAATGTCTTCTGAAACATTTCCTAAATGGATTAGTAGTTCTCCCGTTCCACCTATTCCGTCTGCATAAGGATCCATCATCCAGAATTCTAAATACTCTACATTGGAATCAATGAAGTTGGTAACAGAAATAGGACGCATAGCACCTCCCCAATTTTGAGTATCGACTGCAGTTGGATTGACGTTATAAGGTCCTTTGAACTCCGGATAGAAAGAAATGTCAAAAGTATTTAGATAGGTTGAAGTACCTGCTGTAATATCTTTTTGGTCAAATAATTCTTTTAGTTCTACTCTTCTAACGCGGTGTTGGGAAAGTTCAGCATCGGTGATTCCGGAAGGAGAAGTTCCTCCGATTCCGTAGAATCTCGGGTCAATGGTGTACCATGACATCATTCTTCGTCCATTTCCGTAGGTTAAATCATCACTATTTAAACCGTTTGGAAAATAAGGGTGAGAAGCACCGTTGTAACCCGCAGGTTTTCCGGGGACACTTGCTAATTTCCAAGACCCT
>JAVFAE010000046.1:0-11117 GCA_034002605.1 Weeksellaceae bacterium
AACAACCTAAAAATCTTCTTGGGCTTCAAACTGTATAATTTCTCTCGTTTTAGGATGACGGAATTCAAGAAAAGCTGCATGTAAAAAAAGACGGGAATCGGAAGAACCATACAAATCATCGCCTACAATTGGTGCATTCAAACCTTGTGGATGAGCAGCATGGACACGTAATTGATGCGTTCGTCCGGTAATCGGCCAAAAATGAACTTTCGTTTTGGTTTCATTTCGTTCCATTACTTTCCATTTTGTAATGGACTTTTTCCCTTTTTCAAAACAAACCATTTGTCTTGGGCGATTCAAAATATTGGGACGAAGCGGAAGTTCAATTAAACCTTCCTCCTCTTCAATAATCGCCGACAATAAAGCGGTATATCGTTTCTTTACCGTTTTTTTAATAAATTGTTTTTGAATGTATTTATGCGCTTCTTTAGTTTTTGCAACGACCAAAAGTCCCGAAGTGGACATATCCAAACGATGAATAATCAAGGGTTCAATTCCCTGAAAACCCTCTTGTAATTGCGTATAAACCGAATTTTGAATTTCAATTCCGGGAATGGACAATAATTCTGCCGGTTTATTTACCACCACAATTTCTTCATCTTCATAAATGATTTTCAACTTTTTATCTTCTGCCAAATCAATTAAAAGCGGATTTTCATCCGTTTTGATTCCATCCAACATGTGTTTCAAAATCGGACGGCATTTTCCGCTACAAGCCGGATAATGTTGTTTATGTTGCCGAATTTCAGATTTAGGAGAAGCTCCCCACCAAAATTCCGCAAAAGAAATCGGTTGTAAATCATGCAAAAAAGCATATTGTAATAATTTTGGTGTAGCACATTCTCCGGCAGCTGCCGGCGGTTTTTCAAAAACAGTTTCTTTGAAAATTTCACCTAAACTTTTATTTTTTTTGAATTGATTCAAGAAAGAATACTGAGCAAATAATTGATTTTGAAGTTCGGATGATTTTTCTCTTCGTTCTTTTTTTAATTGCTCAATTTGTTGTTCAAATACCTCGATTTTTTGAGTGAAATCTTCTGTTTTTTCTTTTTGATTCTGAATTTTCACTTTTAATTCATATTGGTCACGATAACTTTGTTTGATTAAATCTGCTTCCAATTCTGCATATTCCGTTTCCGACAAACGTTCTTTTTCTCTTTCTCGAATGATTTTTCGCTCAGCTTTGTTGCTTTTCATTTGGTGTTTAAATACCAGAATATCATTTGTCGAATTGGTAGAAAATTCTTTAAAATCGAGTTGGAGTTGCCAATAATCCGGATGTTTTTCAATGGACTCAATTTTTGCGGTCATTTCGTTCAGAATTTTTTCTTCTTTTTTGAAAAAACTATTTTCTGTGAGCATATCAAAAACCGGTGGAACAAATCGCTCATGTTCATTTTTTCCGGCTAATTTTCCTGAAAAAGCAGATAAATAGCCTAATTTTCCGTTAGAATCTCGCACCACCAAAACACCAAACATTTTCCCGATGACTAATCCTTCTTGTTCTTCATTCAATCCAAAATTATGAGAAGATGTAAAATAATGTTCCAAATAATTTTGTAAATCACTCATTGCCAATTGAGTTAAAGTATCGGGTGTGTAGAAAAACGGATAAGTGAAATTTTCAGGAACAGAAATTCCCAAAAGTTTTTCTTCAGAAAAATAGGTGATTTTTTTGTGGAAATCTTTACTCATTTCGCTGTAAAAGTAGTGAAATTGAAAAATTAAAAATCCAATTCCACCAAAATAGGGCAATGATCAGAATGTTTGGCTTCGGGCAAAATCGCTGCTCTTTTCATATTATTTTCCAAAGATTGACTGACCATATTGTAGTCAATCCGCCATCCTTTATTGTTGGCTCTTGCATTTGCCCGATAGCTCCACCAGCTGTAATGATGTGGTTCTTTGATAAAATACCGAAAAGAATCAATGACTTTACATTCTTCTATATATTGACTCAACCATTCTCGTTCCATCGGTAAAAATCCCGAAACTTTAGCGTTCCGAATTGGATCGTGAATGTCAATGGCTTGATGACAAATGTTGTAATCTCCGGAAATAATTAAATTAGGAATTTCCTTTTTTAATTCCTTGATATAGTCCAAAAAATCAAAACAAAACTGCATTTTAAAATCCAAACGGTCTTCCATATTGGTTCCACTCGGGATATAAAGACTGATGAAAGAAAAGTCATCGTAATCAGCTCTTAAAACACGTCCTTCCCGATCAATATAGTCAATTCCGGTGCCGTATTCTATATGTTTTGGCGTTTTTTTACTGAGAATAGCAACGCCACTGTATCCTTTTTTTTCAGCCGGATGCCAATACGAATGATAACCTAAATCATTTAAAATTGCGATTTCTTCCTGAATTTGATTTTCTTGTGCTTTTATTTCCTGAATTCCCAAAACATCGGGTTGTGCTGCTCGAATCCAATTATTTAAACCTTTTTTCATGGCAGCACGAATTCCGTTAACATTGTAACTGATGATTTTTTGCGTGCTTTTGTGTGTTGCTTTGTTCATTTTTTTAAATCTCTTTTCTCAATCGGGCAACCGGAATATTTAATTGTTCCCGGTATTTTGCAATGGTTCTTCGTGCGATAGGATAGCCTTTTTCTTTTAAAATTTCCATTAATTTTTCATCGGTCATTGGTTTTCGTTTGTTTTCTTCCGCAATGACATCTTGAAGAATTCGTTTGATTTCTCGAGTTGAAACTTCTTCACCTTCTTCATTGGTTAAACTTTCAGAAAATAAATTTTTAATCAAAAAAGTTCCATAAGGTGTGTTGACATATTTACTATTGGCAACACGTGAAACCGTAGAAATATCCATTTGAATCCTATCGGCTATATCTTTCAGAATCATTGGTTTAATTTTGGTTTCATCGCCGGTTAAGAAATAATTTTCCTGAAAATCCATAATAGCCTGCATGGTGATGATGAGTGTATTTCTTCGTTGTGTTACCGCATCAATGAACCATTTTGCTGCATCTAATTTTTGTTTTACAAAAAGTACGGCTTCTTTTTGTTGATTGGTTTTGGTTTCGGTATTTTTATAAGTTTCCAGCATTTCGGCATAGGCAGTAGAAACTCTTAATTCGGGAGCATTTCTTCCGTTTAATGATAATTCCAATTTGCCATCTACAATCCGAATGGTGAAATCCGGTGTAATTTGTTCTGCCGTTTTGTGATTTCCCGAAAAAGATTTGCCCGGTTTGGGATTGAGTTTTTCAATCTCACTTATGGCATTTCTCAATTGTTCTTCCGAAATATCATATTTCTGAATCAGTCGTTTGTAATGTTTTTTGGTAAAACCATCAAATGATTTGGAAATAATTTCCAAAGCCAATTCGCTGGTTTCTGTTTGAAATTCTCTGTTTTCAAGCTGAATTTTCAAACATTCCTGTAAATTACGTGCGCCTACTCCTATTGGATCTAATTTTTGAATAAAATTCACCAATAAATGCTCAACTTCATTTTTATCGGTATAAATATTTTGAGTAAAAGCCATATCATCGACAATCGCTTGTAAATCACGGCGTATATATCCATCATCGTCCATATTTCCAATGATAAATAATGCTATTTCAAACTCTTGTTCATCCAATCGGAACATCGAAAGTTGACTTTCCAAATAATCTAAAAAACTTATGCTTTGTGCATACGGAATTTCTCGATTTTCGTCATCGTCACTGTAGTTATTTGTATAAGTTTTATAGTTAGGAATTTCATCGTCACTTAAATATTCGTCAATATTAATATCGCTGGTATCAATGTTTTGCGCCTCATCATAATCGTCTGTCTCCCATTCATTTTCAGAATGAAAATCTTCATCATTATGTTCAACTCCTTCTTCCAAAGCCGGATTTTCTTCGATTTCCTGTTTGATACGTTGTTCAAATGCCAAAGTTGGCAATTGCACCAATTTCATCAACTGAATCTGTTGAGGAGAAAGTTTTTGTTGTAATTTTAAATTGAATTCTTGTTTTAGCATTGTGTTTTTTGACGAATAGTTTTAACTTTTTCTCTTAAAATTCTGCATTTTTCGGTGTTCTCGGAAATGGAATCACATCACGAATATTGCTCATTCCGGTTACAAAAAGAACCAATCGCTCCAATCCCAAACCAAATCCACTATGCGGCACAGTTCCAAATCTTCTGGTATCACGGTACCACCACATTTCTTCTATTTCAACTCCAAATTGTTCCATTTTTTTATCTAAAACATCCAAACGCTCCTCCCTTTGTGAACCTCCAACAATTTCACCGATTCCCGGAAATAAAATATCCATGGCACGAACGGTTTTTTCATCTTCGTTCAATCGCATATAAAATGCTTTGATTTTTGCAGGATAATCAAACAAAATAACCGGTGTTTTAAAGTGTTTTTCTACTAAATAGCGTTCGTGTTCTGATTGTAAATCTACACCCCAACCTTCAATCGGATATTTGAATTTTCCTTTTTGATTGTGTTTTGATTTTTGAAGAATTTCAATAGCCTCAGTATAACTCAACCGAATGAAATTATTATTTAAAACATATTCCAAACGTTCCAGTAAACTCAATTCAGAACGTTCATTTTGAGGCTTTTGAGTTTGTTCTTTATCAAATCGTTCTGCTAAAAATTGAATATCATCCGGACAAGTATCCAAGGCATAGCGAATGACGTATTTCAGCATATCTTCTGCCAAATCCATGTTCATATCCAGATTATAAAAAGCCATTTCCGGTTCTATCATCCAGAATTCCGCCAAATGTCGGGTGGTATTTGAGTTTTCTGCCCGAAAAGTCGGCCCGAATGTGTAAACTTTTCCTAATCCCATTGCGGCAACTTCGGCTTCTAATTGTCCGGAAACTGTTAAATTGGTATGTTTTCCGAAAAAATCTTCAGAGAAATCAACTTTTCCTTCTTCATTTTTGGGTAATTCATTTTCTAAATTGAAGTTGGTAACAGTAAACATTTCTCCGGCACCTTCAGCGTCTGAACCGGTTATAATCGGAGTATTGATATAGAAAAATCCTTTTTCGTTAAAATATTTATGAATTCCAAACATCAAACTGTTTCGCACTCGCATAATGGCTGAAAAAGTATTGGTTCGGAAGCGAAAATGAGCTTGTTCACGTAATTTTTCTAAACTGTGCTGTTTGGGTTGAAGTATGGTCGCTTGTAATTCTTCCGGATTAGAATCTCCCAAAACACATATTTCTTGTGCAATGATTTCAATTTCCTGTCCGGCCCCCTGACTTTCAACAACTTCTCCTATAATTTTTAAAGACGCAGCCGTGTGTATTCTTTTTAAAATTTCCGGGTTAAAGTTTTCAAAATCTATAACAATCTGAATGTTTTTTAAAGTTGAACCGTCATTAAGCGCAATAAAGCGATTACTTCTGAATGAACGCACCCATCCTTGTACGCAAACTTTCTGAAAATTGACTTCTTTTCCTTTATTTAATAGTTCTTTAATTGTATAGGTAAGCATAATTTTTTAGTATAATTTTTACAAAATTAAACATAATTTAACTAGTTCAGGCTATTGGGGTATAATTTTTGATAAAGCGGCAAAAATATGAGATTTTACAGTAGGGAGAATTATGAATTAGTACTCTGGAACTGAACTTCATACAATTTATGATAATATCCTTCTTTGTCCAATAATTCCTGATGTGTTCCTGTTTCTACAATTTTCCCATGATCCATTACCAATATTTGATCGGCTTGTTGAATGGTTGCCAAACGATGAGCAATCACAATTGAAGTCCGGTCTTTGGTTAGTTTTTCGGTTGCATTCTGAATTAAAACTTCCGATTCGGTATCAATTGAAGAAGTGGCTTCATCTAAA
The DNA here is from genome assembly GCA_034002605.1 of Weeksellaceae bacterium. Taxonomy (GTDB): domain Bacteria; phylum Bacteroidota; class Bacteroidia; order Flavobacteriales; family Weeksellaceae; genus Moheibacter. The sequence goes on from JAVFAE010000046.1 coordinate 5,843, forward strand.
ACTAAAATTTGAGGATTATAAACATAAGCTCTTAAAAATGAAATTAATTGCCTTTGCCCGACTGATAGATTTGCACCTCGTTCACTGACTTCCGTAAAATATGCATTGGGTAAACGCATGATGAAATCGTGAATTCCTATTTTTTTGGCGGCTTCCTGAACTTCTTCCAAGGTAATGGAAGAATTCCCCAGAATAATGTTTTCGTAAATTGTGCTGTTAAATAAAAACACATCTTGTAAAACAACAACAATATTTTTGCGTAAATCAGCTAAATCAATCGAGTAAATACTTTTCCCATCAATTTTTATATCACCGGAATTAATATCATAAAAACGACTCAAAAGATTGATGATTGTAGATTTCCCGGCTCCGGTTGCTCCTACAATGGCAATGGTTTCTCCCGGTTTTGTGTCAAATGAAATTCCTTTTAAAACCGGATTATTTTTTACATACGAAAAATGAACATCTTTGAATTCAATTTTTCCCTGAATATGAGTAAGTTTTTCTGTTCCTTTATTCAGAAGTGACTGGTCTTCATCCAGAATTTTAAAAACCCGGTCAGCTCCGATTAAACCTCGTTGAATGGAATTAAATCGGTCAGCAATTTGCCGCATAGGCGTTGTGAGCATAGTAATGTACGTAATAAATGCAATTACATCTCCAACCGACAAATCACCATGAACCGCAGTCCGCAACCCTCCAAACCAAAGCAAAAGCCCAATTGCCAATGCTGAAACAATATCAACAACCGGAAAAAGTAAAGCAAAATAAACATTGGTTTTTAAAAATGCATTTCTCAATTCTTTATTTAATGCTTTAAAACCCTCATATTCTTTAGCTTGTCTATTAAAAAGTTGAATAATGGAAATTCCGCTTAAACGTTCTTGTACAAAACTATTGAGCTTTGCTGTAATCGTTCGTTCTGCCATATAGACCTTTTTCAGTACTTTTTGAAATTGATTGGTAATAATAATCATCAAAGGTAAAATGATGATGACAATCGAAGCAACCATCCAATTCATATAATACATAACACTAATAATTAGCGTTATGCGTAAAGCATCTACCATTAAAGTCAAAATTCCGTTGTTGAAAATTTCAGCAATGGTTTCAATATCCGAAACCGAACGGGTAACCAAAACACCATTAGGTGTGCGGTCAAAATACGACAAACGAAAACCAATGATGTGGTTGAAAAGTTTGACCCTTAAATACCGAATGACTTTTTGAGCTATTTTATTGGCAAAATAAATCAATAAGAAATTCAGGATAACTTCCAAAAGTAAAACTCCGGCAATAATTAAACAGAAGTAAAAAAGTCCTTGAATATCTTTTGTTAAAATATAATCATCAATGGCATTCCGCATTAAATAAGGTCGATAAGTAGAAACTACTGCACTAAAAATAGCAATGGAAACTACCGAAAAGAATAAAATCCGATAGCTCATGCCAATTTTTACTACACGTTTCAGTCCATTAAAATCAAACTTATTGGAATCACTCATTCTCAAAAATTGAATTAGGATATGTTACATTGTACAAATAAAGTCCTTGTGCGGGTGCAGAACCGCTGGCAAATTTACGGTCTTTTTGATGGATTATCTGTTGAAATTCTTCAATACTTATTTTATTTCGTCCCACATCAACTAAAGTTCCAACAATCGAACGCACCATATTTCGCAGAAAACGATCGGCTGTAATCTGAAATTTCAAAAATTCATTTTCATTCCAATCCGTTTCCTTTGTCCAAACTGCTTGTTTCACGTCACAAATATGTGTTTTCACATCCGTATGTAACTTGGCAAAACTGCTGAAATCTTGTTTTCCAAGTAAAAAAACAGCTGCTTCATTCATTTTTTTTATATCTAAATCCTGATGAATTTGCCAAGCTGAATTGTAATTAAATGGATTTTTTCCGATTTGAACTAAATAATGATAGGTTCTTTCCAAAGCATCAAATCGTGCATGAGCACTCGGTTTCACCGGAAAAATACGAGAAATAAAAATATCTTTCGGTAAAAAAGAATTCAATCGATGGAGTAAATCTTCGGGTAAATTTTCATCAAAATCAAAATGAGCAAATAATTTTCTTGCATGAACGCCGGTATCTGTTCGCCCTGCACCTATAATTGAAATCGTTTGGCGAAGCAAGGTTGAAAGTGATTTTTCTATCGTTTCCTGTACACTGATTTCTTTAGGTTGAATTTGCCAACCAAAAAAGTTTTTTCCGTTATAACTCAATTCAATAAAATACCGCAAACTTTCAGATTTAATTTGCAAAAATAGGAATTTTAAGACTTATGGAAAGTTTAATTCAAATAATTGAATTGCAGATAATAATTAGAAAAATACTGATTTTCGACGCTTATCAGGTGTTTTTCTTATCAATAATGAACCAATAAGAAAAACACCCAAAAAGCTAAGAACCTAAAAGAGTAATGTTCCTTATCACGAATAACGAAAACTTTCATTATTTAGTATAGAAAATTGATGTGTTTTTTAGATAATTTTATTTATTCCTTCCAACTAATTTCCCGATATTCGCTTTCATGAAAATTTTACATACAGCCGATTGGCATTTGGGGAAAAAATTAGATCGTTTTTCACGATTTGAAGAACAACAAAAAGTAATGAGTGAAATCATAGAAATTGCCGATGAACACAAAGTAGATTTAGTTTTGGTTGCCGGCGATTTATTTGACCATTTTAACCCAACCGTTGAAGCAATGGATTTATTTTATCAAACTTTAGTAAAATTATCCAAAAACGGTGAACGTCCACTTATTGCCATTGCCGGAAACCATGATTCTCCGGCACTGATTGATACTCCGAATTCATTAGCTCGTGCAAATGGGATTATTTTAATTGGCCAACCAAAAGCTGTTGTTCAAAAATTTGAATTGGCTCATTTTAAAATTACTCATTCCGATGAAGGATTTTTGGAAATTCAATTGAAAAATCAAAATTTTCCTGTTCGTCTTTTGCATACAGCTTATGCAAATGAAGTTCGGTTAAAACAATATTTAGGCGAAAATAAAGAAACGGCTTTAAATACTGTTTTGTCAGAACATTGGCAAAAACTAACCCATCAATATTGTGATGAGAAAGGAGTGAATTTATTGCTGTCGCATCTTTATATGAACGTTCGCGGAAAAACACTTTTGGAAGAACCCGATAGTGAAAAACCAATTAAAATCGGAAATGCTGATTTGATTTATTCAGAATCCATTCCGAAACAGATTCAATACACGGCATTAGGACATTTACATGAATTCAATAATATTGGAACTGACGAAAGACCAATTGTATATTCATCTTCTATTTTGAATTACAGTTTTAGTGAAGCCGGACAGCAAAAATATGTGGTAATTTTAGAAGCAGAACCTGACAAAGAAGTTAAATTTGAAAAAATTCCATTAAAAAACGGACGAAAATTAGAACGAGTTTCATTTACCAATGTAGAAGAAGCGGCAATTTGGTTAAAAGAAAATCCCAATTCATTAGTTGAACTGACTTTGGAAACTGAAGAATTTTTAAAAGCTGAAGAAAGACAGAAAATTTTTCAATCACATGATGGAATTATTCACTTAATTCCTAAAATAAAGCCCTCTGATATCAGATCAAATAAACAAGAAAAAATCAATTTGAGTTTGAATGAAAAAGAATTATTTCGTTTGTTCTTTCAATCTAAAAAAGGACAAGAACCCAATGATGAATTAATGGATTTATTGAATGAAATTTTATCCGAATAAAAATTCTCCAAATTTACCCATATAATTTTCCGGATTTACCCATATAATTCCACAAAATTACCCATAAAAAAATCTAAATTTGTTCATTTACCTGGTCAGATTTTAAAAAATTAAGTATAAATTTAAGCTAAAAAACAGTAAAAGTGATTCCGATTCAATTAACAATAGAAGGTCTTTATTCCTATCAAAAACGACAAAGCATTGATTTTACCGAATTAACAGATGCCGGTTTATTTGGGATTTTCGGTGAAGTCGGTTCGGGAAAATCTTCTTTATTGGAAGCAATTTCTTTTGCCTTATACGGTGAAACAGAACGAATGAATTCCCGAGAAAAACGTAGTTATAATATGATGAATTTAAAATCAAATCGTATGTATATTGAGTTTGATTTTTTCAATCATGAAAATCGGAAATTTCGGGCAACTCGTGAGTTCAGACGAAATACCAAACGTTTTGACGATGTGAAAAATTATTCCACTGTTTTTTATGAATTTCAAAATGAAAATTGGATTCCTTTGGAACATCAAAATACAGAAACTATTTTAGGTTTAAGCTATTCAAATTTTAAACGAACGATTATCATTCCACAAGGTCAATTTAAGGAATTTATTGAATTAGGCGCAGCAGATAGAACAAAAATGATGAAGGAAATTTTTGGACTTCATCGTTTTGATTTGCAAGATAAAACCGGAATTTTAAGAAGTAAAACAAAATCAAAACTCGATCAATTAGAAGGAAAATTAGATGGTTTTGAAAAGGTTGATACCGAAATTTTATCAGAAAAAGAAGATGAATTAACAATAGCCAACAAAACGCTTCAAGAAACTCAGAAAGAACATGATTCCATAGAAAAAACTTTCCAAAAAATGGAGTCAGTAAAATTGGATTTTGAAAATTTACAAACAAAGAAAAATGATTTAAAAAAATTAGAAAATCAAAAAATAGAAACTGATAAAAAACAAAAAGAAATTGATGAATATGAATTGATTTTCAATACTTTTTATTTGGATTTTACTGAGCAGAAAAAATTGGAAATTCAAAAAAACGAATTGGAAGAAAAGCTGAAAATCGAAAAAGGAAAATTGGATGAATTCAAGAAAGAATCGGATGAACTCAAAGAAAAGTTGCTTAAAATTCAAGCTGATTATGAGATTTTGAATGAAGAAAAATCAAAAGTCGATGACTTAAGTCGAATTATTCAAATTTTAAAATCCACAAAAAATATTAAAACTTTTATCGAAAGAAGTAAAAAGGGTTTGCAGTTAGTAGAAGAGAAAGAAAAAGAAGAAAAAAGTTTAAAATTACAACTCACTGAAAATGAGGAAAAAATTCAAGAAAAACAAAAACAATTGATTTCTTCTGAACTTTTAATTGAAGTAGGTAATTGGTTTTCAGAGTTAAAATTAAAAACTCAAAACATTGAAAATCAAAAGAAAAAAATCAAAGAATGGCAATTAAAATTCAATGAGAAAAAAGAAAAATTAGCTGCTAAAAATTATAAAAGTGAAGATTTTGAGCAAGAA
>JAVFAE010000047.1:0-11040 GCA_034002605.1 Weeksellaceae bacterium
TTTAATCTTGTGTAACTTTGTGCCAAATCAAATTAAAAAGTGGAGGTAAAAGAAAAACTGTGGAATAATAATTTCATCATTGCTTGTATTGCTAACTTTCTTGTCGCTTGTTCTTTTAATCTTTTAATGCCGACGATACCCATCTACCTTTCAGAAGAATTAAATGTTCCTTCTTCGCAAATCGGTATAGTGCTTTCCTCTTATGCTATTGCCTTATTGATTATTCGTCCGTTTTGTGGTTATTGGGTGGATGTTTATGCACGAAAACCTCTTTTCCTTTTGGGGCTTACTTTATTTATCTCCATGTTTTTTGGTTATTATTTCGCTATTACCGTTCTTTTTTTCATTATTTTACGATTTATACACGGTCTTTTTTGGGGTTTGGCAACAGTTTCTGCCAATACGGTAGCAATTGACATTATTCCAGCAGCGAGAAGAGCCGAAGGAATTGGTTTTTTTGGTGTAAATACTAATATTGCTATGGCAATCGCTCCCTTAATTGGAGTTAATATTTACGATGCTTATGGCTTTCATGCTCTGATTACTTCTGCTTTGATTATGGGGTTTTTATCCATTTTTGTAGTGATTTTCATTAAAGTTCCAAAGCGAAAAAAATTAGACAAAATTCCGGTTCCTTCTTTGGATCGTTTTATTTTATTGAAAGGAATTCCAATTCTCATCAATCAATTATTTTTATCTTTTGGTTGGGGAACTTTGGTCGCATTTGCTGTTTTGTACGGAAAAGAGACCGGCATTGACAATCCGGGAATCTTCTTTTTATTTCTTGCCGGTGGTATTATTCTTTCACGTGTAACTTCGGGGAAATTTGTGGACAAAGGGCATCTGCACAAAGTCATGGTTACGGCTCTTTTGGTAATTACCTGCGGTTTTATTTCCTTTTCATTATTGCATAATATTTACTTTTTCTGTTTTTCGGCTTTTATCATCGGAATCGGTTATGGAACTTTATTTCCTGCATTGCAAACAATTTACATCAACATGGCTCCGGCTTCTAAACGAGGAACGGCGAATTCAACTTATTTGACAGGTTTTGATTTGGGAATCGGAACCGGTATGTTGATGGGTGCTGTTATTGCCGGGCGTTACGGATTTAACAATATGTATTTAATTACCGCAGGACTTTGTGCTATTTCTATTGTGATTTATTGGTTCAATTCCCGTTTGGTTTTTGAAAAAAACCGATTGCTTTAATTTTTCAAAATTTAGTTGTTGTATTTTATTTCACCCGTGAATTTGTTCCTTATTTCCATAACTTTGAATCAATTCTCCTTCAAAATCTAACCATTCTTTCCAACGTTTTTCCACATCTACATCTGTTGCATATTTTCGGGCAAATCCCAGAAAAACTGTATAATGATTAGCTTCCGAAACCATCAATTCATGGTAAAATTTTGCTAATTTTTCATCTTTAATATTAGTCGATAAAATCCTAAAACGCTCGCAACTTCTCGCTTCAATCATTGCTGCAAACAATAATCGGTCGATGAATGCTGAATTTCTTGTTCCATCTTTTTTGCAAAATTTCATTAATTTCCCCACATAATCATCCGCTCTTTCCCGTCCTAATGTATATCCGCGTTCTTTAATAATATCGTGAACCATTTGAAAATGCTGCATTTCTTCAATTGCAATTTCAGACATTGTCGCAACCAAATCCGGCAATTCCGAATTATTCACAATCAAAAAAATCGCATTAGAAGCTGCTTTTTGTTCACACCAAGCATGATCGGTCAGAATTTCTTCTAAATTTTGTTCTGCAATATTTGCCCATCTCGGGTCAGTCGGTAATTTTAATCCTAACATTTCTTTTTATTTAATCTCAACTTTATCAAAATTTTAAACATTATAAGTACAACTTTAGTAAAGTTTTCAAAGTTTCTTTGCAAAAATCGGATATTTGGCTGATGAATCAAAACAAAGTCTTATTTATTGGATTAGTTTGGCCGGAACCTACTTCTTCTGCTGCCGGGAAAAGAATTTTACAATTAGTAAGGTTTTTTTTAGACTGCGGATGTGAAGTGATTTTTTGTTCAGCCGCTACAAAATCAGATGCAAGTTTTTGTTTTAATTCACTTCGATTACATTCTACAACTAATTTAAAAGAAATTCCAATCGAATTAAATAATTCTTCTTTTAACGAATTAATTAAAGAACTGAATCCCGATATTGTGGTTTATGACCGTTTTGTGAGCGAAGAACAATTTGGGTGGCGGGTTTCTCAGGAATGTCCGGGTGCTCTGCAAATCCTTGATACTGAAGATTTACATTTTCTGCGTTCAGCAAGAGAAACTGCTTTTAAAAAGAATGAGAAAATCAATTTATACAATAAAACAACTTTGCGTGAAATTGCATCAATTCTTCGTTGTGATTTGAGCCTATTAATTTCCAAATTTGAAATGAACTTGCTACAAAATGAGTTTGCTATTTCACCAAAATTACTTCATTATTTACCTTTTCTCGAAAATAAATACCAAACATGGAATAGTCGATATGAGAAATCGTATGAAGAAAGAAAGGATTTTGTTTTTATCGGGAATTTCCTGCATGAACCTAATTGGCAAACGGTTTTGCATTTGAAAAAAGATAGTTGGCCAAAAATTAAAAAGCATCTGCCCACTACAAAATTGAATATTTACGGAGCTTATCCAACTCAAAAAGTTTGGGATTTGCACAATGAAAAAGAAGGTTTTTTAGTTCATGGAAAAGCTGAAGATGCTTTGGAAGTGCTTTCACAAGCAAGAATTCTTTTAGCTCCTCTTCTTTTTGGAGCAGGTCAAAAAGGAAAATTTATTGAAGCTATGCAAGTTGGAACGCCGATTGCCACAACTTCTATTGGTGCAGAAGCTATGTTTGATGAAATCCTTCCCGGAATTGTGGAAAATGATGAAAATAAATTTGTTGAAAAAACTATTGAATTGTATCAAAATAATGAAATCTGGGCGAAATCTCAACAAAACGGATTCCAAATTCTGGAAAAAAATTTTAATAAAGATTCTTTTGAAGAAAATTTTAAACAAACAATCGTACAATTACAATCTGAATTAATTCAGCATCGAAATCAAAATTTTATCGGACAAATTCTAAAATCCAATACCGTAAATGCTTTGAAATATATGAGTTTATGGGTTGAGGAAAAAAACAATTAGGATATTAAAGAATCTATATATATAACAACATACTAATCATTGTTATTCAGTATTTTAATTTTATTTTAGACTTCAAAATTCATATTCCAAAACTCACTCAATTTCCACTCGTATTCCTTCACTGTGTGCACTCAATTCCGGTGCATACATATTTTGCAAACTGGTAATTCCATTTGAAAAATTCCCGGCATTATTGGCTCTCAAATCGTATTCAAAAACATAAATTCCTTTCGGCATACGGTCGATAAAAAAATTAGTGGCGGCATCCCGAGTACTTTCATAATAACCCAATCCACCTTGCCATTTGTAGCCCGACAAAACATTTATCGGTTCAAATCCGCTGGCTCTCATATCTTTAATATGAACAAATTCCATATCGCGGTCAATTTGGATTTCGAGTCGAACCGTTACCAAATCACCAATTTGAATCGGTGTATTTTCGGTAATCGGAGTCAAAATCAGTCCTTTCTCCGAATTCTTTTTTAAGAAAAGTTCTTTTTTAAATTTAACTCCGGTTTCAGCCGGTGTAATTTTATCCAAATCCTCAAAATATTGCCAATACATAGCTCCCCAAGCAACACCCGGTGATGTCTTCTGAACTTCTACTTCTGCCATTTCAGCTTTGATTTCAGATTTATTCCAAACTGTTTTCACATAACCACTTCCACTTTGTGGCGTATTTTCCAGCGTTTTCAAATCCAAATTATTATCTCCGATTTTTATGAAAATTCCTTCTTCAGCGTTCGTCCAGTCTTTCCCGGTATTCATCAGTGCAAAAACCGCTTCAGTCGTAGCTTTTGTTGAATTCCACTGATTTGTTTGTCTATTTTTAAGCAACCAAACTTTCATGCTTTCCACACTTTCCACATCGTTCAAAACTTCATCAAAAGCTTCAATTAAAAGTGCTTGAGTTTCAATCGGTGCTTGGTACCAATACCAACCGGGTTTGTTGGATTTCCAATACATCCCCATTTCATCACTTTCAACGGAATTATCTTTTATGGATTTCAACAAGGTTTTGGCTTTATTTTTTTGTCCAAAACGATTATAAATCAATGCCAGCATCGCTTGTGTTTGCAAATTCTGATTGAATTCATCTTTGCTCAATTCTTTTAGAAAATAATCTTTGATTTGATTTCCTTTTTTACTCAACGGATATTTTTCCAAGAAATAACTTCGGGCATACAAGTATTGAATTCCGGTGTAAGTCGATGGTTTCAATTTATCATTCTTCAAATACTTATCGAATTCTTTTTCCATTTCCGAATCAATAAAACGAATTGCATTTTTAATTATTTCATCTGTATTTACTTTCAGTTTTTCATTGGAATCAATTCCCATAGCTTTCAAATGCCCGAATCCCGAAACAATATGCGTAGTGATATATCGACTTTCTTCACCTCCATCAAACCAAGGAAAACCACCGTTGGATGATTGTTTATTTTTCAATTTTTGATACGTGCTTTGTAGCTCATTTTGCATTTTATTCAAATCAAACAGAACCGCAATTCGCTTCATCTGTTCTTTTTCGTTTTGTGCATCGCGCACCCAAGGTGTTTCTTCCAATAAAATTGATTTCAATTCCTGATTTTGTTCCAATTTAGAAACCAATTCACCTTTTTGATTCCAATCGTCAAAAATTGCTTTAATTTTCGGATTAGAATTAATGATATGCTGCGAAATCAAATTTCCGTACAAACGTGCAAAAACTTGTTCCGAACATTCGTACGGATATTCACGCAGATAAGGAAGTGAAAAAATCGCATACCAAATCGGGTTGGTAGTCATTTCAAAAGTCAATTTGAAATTATCTAAATTTTCTGATTTATTATTTTTCAATTTATCCAAAGTGAAAGTTTTGCTTTGATTTTCCCGAACGTGAATCGGCAAAGTTTCGGTCACCATCATTCGATTGGTCAAAATCGGTAAAACGGATTCTTCACCATCGGAAAAATCGCCTGCCGAAGCGACTACACGATACACAATTGCCTGATGCGTTTTCGGAATATTCAACGACCAAGAAACATTGGCACTATTTCCTTTGGCAACCGTAATCGATTGTACAGCATTGATATTCCCAAATTCTTCATCAATCGGTTCCATAGTGAAAGCATCAAAAAGCATCAATTTGGCTTGTCCACTCAGTTCTTTATCAGAAAGATTACTGATTTTTGATGAAAAAGTGATTCGGTCACCTTCCCGTAAAAACCTCGGCGGATTCGGAACAACCATCAAATCTTTTTGAGTTCTGACAGTAGTTTCAAAATAACCCGTTCGTAAATCCGGTGTATGTGCCATCGCCATAAATTTCCAAGAAGTTAAACTCTCCGGTGTAGTGAACTGAATTTTCACATTGCCTTCTTTGTCTATCTTCAAATTTGGATAAAAGAAAGCGGTTTCTTGTAAAGCACGACGCACAACAATATTATCGAGGTTTGGTATTTCAGGTTTTTCATTTCCACTTTCAATTGAAATTCCGGGTGCGTGACCTTCCAAAGCAAAATAGGAACTTGTTGCTCTATTTTCATAAATATCTTCAGCAAGTTCTGTTTGAGCTCCCATTGTTTCCTTTTTATCGTATCCGCCAGAAATAGTAACCTCAGAAATTTCATAGTCTAAAGGAACCGCTGTTGGTGCAGCCATCATCTTCATATATTGTCTTTGTGCATATTGATTCCAACCGAATCCAAACCAATTGAAGCGATTAAAAGTTAAATAATTGCTTGAGTAATAATATTTATCGGAATTCTGAATAAGATTTTGAAATGAATTAGTTCTAAAACTTTGATAAATAGTCCAAGTCAAAACAGAATAATTATCTGTCATCCCCATCGGGAAATTGATAGAATTCGATGCAAATTGATCAAGCGAGGCATCGTACATTGTCGCCAACATTTCGGCTAAAAACTTATCTTTTCCTTCACCGCTTACAGTCAGTTCCCATATTTCGTTTTGTCCGGGTTGTAATTTATCACGAAGCGTTCCGACAGTTATTTTCAATGATTTGTCTTCGTAAGGAACTCTCACGACTAAAGTTCCTGTTTTTGCTGTATTGAATTTTCCGAAATAATAATGCACAAATACATTTCCTCTATATTTTTCATCAATCGGAAAAGAGAAATTTTTCACATTATTATTGAGCTTAATTTTCTCACTTTTCACAATTTTTCCGTCAGCTTCTAATTGCACCAAAACTTCTGAATCTTTTGTAGCCGAAACCAAATTTACAACTGCAGTTTCACCCGGCTGATAGTACATTTTGTTTAAAGTTATCGAGAATAATTCATTATCTACCGGATTTTTCTTTTCATTCCGATATAAATAAACCAGTCGTTCGCTCGGAATTGTATCTTTTCCATCCACAATAAATCCACGCAAAATATAGGTTCCTTCTTTCCAATCTTTCGGATTGATTTTAACCGATTTTGATTTTTCAGTATCAAAACTTTGGCTCAAAACCGGTATTTCTTCCTTCCAATTTTCTTTTTTATTTTCATCACCATAAACTTCATTTGGAAAATATGTAATGAATTCATTCTTTGAGTACAACTCATAATCCGTCTGTGAAAACGGAGAATTCCGTAAAATTCTTTCCGGTGGATTAATTTTGGTCAAGGAAATTTCTCCTTTTGCCGGAACAAACTGTCCGTTTAAGTTATTTGTTACAATCAAAATTGAATCAAGAGTTGAAATTTCCAATTGCTCCGGAATCGAAAAATTCAGCATATAGCGTAAATCACCAACTGTAATGGATTGTTCGGACGAACGGGTTTCGCCGTTGATGTCGGTAATGTCAGCAGTAATTCGATAAGTATAAGTACGAGTTTTTCCCGCCCTCTCCAAAGGGGAAGATGCCTCAAATTTTATTTCAAACTTTCCTTCGGAATTGGTGATGGTTTCACCATGTGCAATTTCTTCTGCCGGTTCATTTTGTGGAAAATAACTGCGTTTCCACCACGGTAAATAAGGAAAAATTGCTTGTCTGTAAACTCGATAAGTTACTTTGGCGTTGTCAATGTTTGCTCCTGAATAAGCCACAGCTTTTCCTTTGGCAGTGATTTCTTCTTCTAATTTAAAAGTATCAGTTACTTTTTCAAATTCCACCTCAAAACGCGGACGTTTGTATTCTTCCACACTAAAATAATAGTCTTCTGAATCAATAATATCAGTCTCACTATCAGCCTCCAAATAAAATTCTCCTGTTAATCCGGAAATTGGCAAAATAAATTCTCCTGAAATAGAACCAAAATCATTGGTTTTTAATTTAAGTGTCGAAATTTCATTATCATTCGTATCGTATAATGTTATTTCCACTTTTTCATTTGAAATTATTTTTCTTTTATGATTTTTTCCTTCCTGATAAAGAATTGCTTTAAAATAAACGATTTGTCCCGGACGATAAATGGCCCGGTCGGTAAAAAATTTGATATGTGTTTCAATTTCGTCATCTTCAGTTCGATTATTTTGATAATAATAATTTTGATAATAAAATTCTTCATTTTCTATTTTAAAAGTCAAATATCGATAATAATCTGTAGTAAGATTAATTTTCGACAAGCCTAATTCATTGGTTGTTAGTGTTTTAATTTTATTTACTTTATTGTTTTTGTTTTCATATACTTCAACATTGATTCCCGGAACGAATTTTCCACTTTCCCGCTCACTTACTAAAATTTCATTATCCCGAAAAACAATGGAATAAGGCGTAACATTTAAAGTATAATATCCCAATTGGAAATTTTCGGAATCAATCTGAAAATTGGCATTATTAGAAACCAAAATCAAATATTGACCGGATTTTAAAGGTTCTAATTTAGCGATGGTGGAATGTTGCTGATAGTCATCAAATGATTTTAAATTCAACTGAAATTCATTTTCCAATGGAAATATTTGAAATAATTCATTGAGTTTTTGTTGTTTATTCTTATCGGAAACATTTCTAAATTCAATTAAAGCTTTAGAATCTTCGTTGTATTTCACTATTTTAAAATACAATTTATCCAGATTTTTATGTGAAACGACTATGGGAATATTCAAATCGGGCGAAACATAATTTTCGATTTGAATGTTGAAATCAGGTGCGAGAAAGCTTTTTTTGGACTGTTCAGCATTTGGTACAAGAAGAGATTTAGGGAATTTTTGTAGAATCAAATCACTGTATTCAATTGATTTTTCAGTCAAAATTTTACGTTTTTCAAAATCCTTTCTATCGATTTTATTGAGTTGATTCCGATAAAAATCCGATAATTCCATCAGCAAATAAGGCGAATAAGCATTATCGGGAAATTTTTGATTTAATTCCATCAATTTTGTTTCAAATTCTTCGTCCGAAATTTCTTTCCTTTTAGCTTTCAATAATTCCAATTCATTGTAAGCCCAAGCATCCTGATTGTTTTTTTGTTGATGAAAACTAATTAATTCATTGAGTATTTGTTGGATTTTTTCTTCTTTTTCTTGCTCTGATTTTTCATTGTAATTTGAACCGTAATAATAATTATTTTCAGTTTGGAAAAACTCAATCGCCCGATGTGCTAATAAATCATACAAAGTCGGACGTAAATTTTCGGTTTCTTTGACTTTATTCAAAATATAATTCCAATTGGCAATTGGTTCTTTTTGTAACAGTTTTTGATTTTCAATGGATTGCAAATAAAGTTCTGTAATTTTTTGTTGAAAAATATTTTCTGTCCAAAAACGGAAGTCTGTACTATTATTTTCAGAAATTTCGGTTCTTTCATTGATTGTCCATTGATTTTGCTGATAATAATTAAAATACATTTCTGCCAACACAGATTGTAAAACAGATTTTTCTATTCCTTTAGCTTCAGAAATTTCTTTTTCAAAATTCCCAACAATTTGCAATTCCACATCATCATCATCCGAAGTAATTAGTACTATTTTGGACTGATACAATAATGCACGAATGATTTGTTGTGTGTTTCTGTCTTTTTTTGCCTGAGCATAAATGGTAGTAACCGGAACAAGCATACTTTTTAGCAAGCCGGCTTCTTCTTGTTTTTCTATCTGCTTCCACTGAGAATCGTAATCAAATTTTTTTTGTGCCATTGAAAATGAAAAAATTAATAATAGAATGAGAAAAAATGGCTTCTTCATAATTGTTATTTTTAGAAAATTGTAAGTTCTGACAGAAACTTGGTTTGGGTAAATTTATTGAAATTTAATTTCAAATCAACATAAAACCATTATTTTTGAATCTTAAAATTAATCAGTGTGAAATTAATCAGTGGAATTTTCTTGGGTTTATTTATTTTATGCAGTTTTTCGGTTTTTCATTCGGATTTTTTAGAGTGGTCGGAAAACCGGAAATTGAGTTTTGATGATTTTAAAGGTATTGTTCCTAAAAATGCTAAAACTTCAAAAAGTGCAAATATAACTACGGTTATTTCGTATGAAGCCCGACAAGAAAAAGGCAAAATTCCCAAAATGACTATTTTTAATTTTGTTGACCGAAGTACTTCTTGGACTACGATAAAGAAAAAAGAAGTTTTGGAAATTCAACAGATTAAATTTGATTATTCTGAACTTTATGCTCGAAAAATCAGAAAAAAAATGGCAGAAATGAATAAAAAAGGAATTACTGACCAACAAAAATATTTAAACGAAATCACCAAATTAGCAAGTCTTTCAGAAAAAAGACAAAAAAAATACAGTCTTTTATTGGACGATCAACCGCATTTAATCAAAATCGCACAAAAAGACATACAGGATTCATTGGCACTTTATCGGGATTTTGCAAAGCAATAAAAAAGAGCAATTCAATAAATTACTCTTTTTTATATGTTTTTAATTTAGAATTCGTTTAAAATTTATTTTCTAATTTTTTTACATTCTAAATTTTAGAAATCATCTTCGCCGTCTAAATCTATATCGGAATCTATTTCCAATTCATCAAATGAAGTACTGTCATCGCCTTCATCCAATATTTCATCATCTTCCAAATTCAAAATTTCAATATTTCTTTTGGGTGCTTTTAATGGCATTGCTCCAAAACGATAAACGGTTAGCGGATAATTCAAAACCGCTTTTTTGTCCTCTATACTTACAACTTCTACTGAAAAAGTCCACATAGCGAAATAGTCATAAACAAATATCATTCGAGAACCGACTTTCGGAAAAGCTTCATAAATATAAAAATCACTCATCGTTTCATCTGAATTAGCATCATCCATGCTTTCTAACGGAATCTCTTTTCCTTGATTCCAATTTTCATCAGACTCATAAAAAGATGCCAATTCTTCTCCTTGCAGACTGAATGCACTCATTATGCCTTTGTAAAGCGTAAATAAAGTTTGTTTATCTCTAATTTCAATATCCCTAAAAACGTCTTCTTTAGCGGTGTCGAGTATTACACGAATTTTATAAATCACAGTTTCTTAATTTTGGGGTCAAATATAATTTTTTTCCTAATTCAAACATAAATTTTAATGCAGATTCATGTGTATTTTCTATTTCTCCTTCTAAAATAGCTTCTTTTATGGCATTTTTTATGGTTCCGATTTCTTTGCAAGGTTCTAAACCATAAATTTTCATGATTTCTTCACCTGAAACAGGCGGTTGAAAATTCCGGATACGATCTCTTTCTTCTACTTCTTTTATTTTTTGTTCAACTAATATAAAATTTTCTTTGAATCGTTTTTGTTTTCTTTCATTTTTTGTTGTGATATCGGCTTTACAAAGTGTAATTAAATCATCAAAATCATTTCCGGCATCAAATAATAAACGTCGTAGAGCAGAATCTGTTACATTTTCATCGATTAAAGCAATCGGTCGGGAACTCAATAAAACTAATTTCTGAACGTATTTCATTGTCGAACCTAAAGGCATTTTCAATCGTTTAAACAATTGATACACC
>JAVFAE010000048.1:0-10971 GCA_034002605.1 Weeksellaceae bacterium
TAATGAATCCGGTAGAAAATATAAAAGAAGAATTAACCAAAGAAATTTCAAAACCATTAGAAGACATTAATCCTGTGAAAGAGATACAGGATGGGATTGAAAATACAAAAAAAGAACTTACCAAAAGTACTCCTAATCCAATAAAAGAAGTGGAACAAAGTTTGGATGACATCGTTGGATCTGTAAAACGATAAAATAGTGGAAGAAATCATTCAGCTTGATAAAGAATTATTTTTATATCTCAATACATTGGGAACGACAACCTGGGACGGATTTTGGCATTTTATATCCGGAAAATACAATTGGGTTCCTTTTTATATTTTATTAGCTTTTTTAATTTACAGAAAATTAGGTCTAAACCGAACTTTATTGATATTAGTACTCACTTTTATCATGATTGTTCTGACCGATCAAGTCACCAATGTTTTTAAAAATTACTTTTTGCGACCTCGCCCCTGCTTTACCGAAGATTTAGATGGACTTATGCGAAAAGTTGACTGCATAGGAAGAGGACGACATGGCTTTACTTCTGCACATGCTTCCAATCACTTTGGTTTAGCTTTATTCATTGGATTAATTTTAAGAAAACAATATAAATATTTATTTACTTTCTTAATTTTATGGGCAGCATTTATTTCCTATAGTAGAATTTATTTAGGAGTTCATTTCCCGTTAGATGTTATTTGCGGAATATTATTAGGAATAAGTGTAGCCGCTGTGAATTATAAAATATATAAATGGGCTTGTGCTCGATATTCGGTATTTCAACTCAAATAAATCTTTCGCTTATTTCTTTTTTTTATGGTGTCTCTTTTTTAATATTTTTAACACATCCCGAAGCTTGAAACCTCGTGCGTGAAGAGCCATTAAATAATAGAAAAACACATCTGCAGCTTCTTCTAAGAAATTCTCATCACTCCCTTGCTCCGATGCAATCACCATTTCCACTGATTCTTCTCCCATTTTTTTTGCAATTTGAGAAGTACCTTTTTGATAATACCGCTTAATTTTATTTTCCGGAGCATCCGGACGTTTTCCGTTTTCAATCTTTTCCTCTAATTTCTCTAAAAAAGGAAAAGCTTTCTTTGAAGTTGAATTTTTTTGATTCTCCATCCATTCAATACTAAAGAGTAAATTTATCAAAAAATTCTAATCATCGAAACAATTATCAGTTAAAAAGTAATTAAATATTCATTAAATTTGGTCAAATTTTTAAAAATCTCTCATAATGAGTATCATTACACAAATACATGCAAGACAAATTTTAGATTCAAGAGGAAACCCAACCGTGGAAGTTGACGTAACAACTGATGCCGGATATTTGGGAAGAGCAGCCGTCCCGTCCGGAGCTTCTACCGGTGAATATGAAGCCGTAGAATTAAGAGACGGAGGAAAAAATTACATGGGAAAAGGCGTTTTAACCGCTGTTCAGAATGTTAATGAAATCATTGCACCGGAATTAATCGGTTATAATGTTTTTGAACAAGTATTAATCGATAAAGTCATGATTGAAATTGACGGAACGGAAAACAAATCCAAATTAGGTGCAAATGCCATTTTAGGTGTTTCACTCGCCGTGGCTCAAGCTGCCGCAAGTGAATTGGGAATGCCTTTATTTCGTTATGTAGGTGGAACGAATGCGAAAATTCTTCCAATTCCCATGATGAATGTTATCAACGGTGGTTCTCATTCCGATGCGCCAATCGCTTTTCAGGAATTTATGATTATGCCAATCGTTGCTGATTCATTTTCTGAAGCTTTACAAAAAGGAACTGAAATTTTTCATCATTTGAAAAAAATTCTTCACGATAGAAATTTATCAACTGCCGTAGGTGATGAGGGTGGCTTCGCTCCTACTTTTGAAGGAACAGAAGACGCTTTGGATACTTTAATTCAGGCAATAAAAGCTGCGGGATACAAACCGGGAGAAGAAATAAAAATTGCTTTGGATTGTGCTTCTTCTGAATTTTATATTGATGGAAAATACGATTACACAAAATTTGAAGGAGAAAAAGGAGCAATTCGTTCTCGCGAAGAACAGGTTGCTTATTTAAAAGAATTGAGTGAAAAATATCCTATTATTTCCATCGAAGATGGAATGGACGAAAACGATTGGGAAGGTTGGAAATTATTAACCAATGCCATTGGTGATAAAATACAATTGGTTGGCGATGATTTATTGGTAACTAATGTAAAGAAATTGAAAAAAGCGATTGATACACAAACGGCAAATTCCATTTTAATCAAAGTTAATCAAATTGGAACATTATCCGAAACGCTTGATGCTGTCCAAATGGCGCAAAATGCCGGTTATACAGCAGTAATGTCGCATCGTTCAGGGGAAACTGAGGACAATACTATTGCGGATTTGGCCGTAGCACTCAATACAGGACAAATTAAAACAGGATCAGCTTCCCGCTCCGACCGTATGGCAAAATATAACCAACTACTTCGGATTGAGGAGATTTTAGGAGAAACTGCCATTTTCCCCAAAACAGCAGCGTTTAAAATCAAATAAATTTGATAAAAATCATTTTTTTATTTCAATTCATTTATTGTAACTTGCTAACAAGAATTAAGAATTATGTCAGATAAAGCAAACTTTAGTTATAAAGGCTCAAATGTTGAGCTTGAAGTCGGAATTGGAACCATGGATGAAAAATATGTTGATATTTCAAAATTCCGTACCCAAACCGATGAAATCATCACTTTAGATCCGGGTTATAAAAATACCGGATCGTGTAAAAGTGAAATTACTTTTTTAGATGGAGAAAGAGGTGTCCTGATGTACAGAGGTTATCCGATCGAACAATTAGCTGAAAAATCCAATTTTGTTGAAGTAATGTATCTTTTATTAAAAGGAAATTTACCTACTGCAACTGAATTAGAAAAGTTCAGTAATGATATCAAAAACTACGATATGGTCTCGGAAGATGTTACCAAAATACTTGCTGCATTTCCAAGTACAGCCCATCCAATGGGGGTTTTATCAACTCTTACAAGTGCATTAACCGCTTTTAATCCAAAAGCAGTTAACGCAAAATCGCAAGAAGATATGTACCGGGCAGCCGTTACCTTAATTGGTAAATTTGCTGTTTTGGCTTCTTGGACTTTGCGTAAAGTAAAAGGACTTCCGTTGAATTATTCCGATGGTCATTTGAACTACGTCGAAAATTTTTATCATTTAATGTTCAAACATCCGAACAGAGATTTGGAATTAGACCCTATTGTAATCAATGCCTTAGATAAATTATTGATTTTACATGCTGACCACGAACAAAACTGTTCTACTTCGACAGTCCGTTTAGTGGGTTCAGCTCATACAGGGTTGTTTGCTTCTATTTCATCCGGTGTTTCTGCTCTTTGGGGACCTCTTCATGGAGGAGCTAATCAAGCTGTAGTAGAAATGTTGGATAAAATAAAAGAAGATGGTGGCGACATCAAGAAATGGATTGATAAAGCAAAAGATCGAAATGATGAATTCCGTTTAATGGGATTCGGACATCGTGTTTATAAAAACTTCGATCCTCGTGCCAGAATCATCAAAAAAGCAGCAGATCAGGTTTTGGATAAATTAGGAATTAATGATGAATCATTGGAAATTGCTAAAAAATTAGAACAAGTAGCTTTGGAAGATGAATACTTCATCGAAAGAAAATTATACCCGAATGTTGATTTTTATTCTGGTTTGATTTACAGAGCTTTTGGTATCCCAACTGAAATGTTTACTGTAATGTTTGCTGTTGGACGCTTACCGGGATGGATTGCTCAGTGGATTGAAATGAGAAACAACAATGAACCTATCGGACGACCAAGACAAATTTATGTTGGTGAACCAAAACGCGATTATGTTGATATTTCTAATCGATAAAAATTTAAACTAAGTGCTTGTTTAAATTTAAGAAAACAAATTCATAAAAAAACCGAAAGAGTCTATAATTACAGACTCTTTCGGTTTTTTATTTCATTAAATTTCTATTCAGAATTTTACTTTACAAGAGTTAATTCATCAATAATATTGGTTGCTCCAGCAAATTTATCTACGATAAATAAAACATAACGAATATCTACCGAAATAGTTCTTTGCAATACCGGATCAAAAATTACATCACCCGCCATAGCTTCAATGTTTCCATCAAATGCAATTCCAATTATTTCTCCATTTCCGTTTAAAACCGGAGAACCTGAATTTCCACCTGTAATATCTTGGTCGCTCAAGAAATTCACCCACAGTTCACCATTTTTATCAGCATATTGTCCATAATCTTTTGCATTGTACAAATCGATTAATTTCTGAGGATTTTCAAATTCATCATCGCCGGGAACATGTTTAGCAATTGTTCCTTTTAAAGTAGTATAATAATTGTATTTAGCATCATTGGTTTTCCCTTCTTTTAAAGGCAAAGGACGAATGGTTCCGTAAGTTAATCGCAAAGTACTATTTGCGTCCGGATATTCAATTGGGCTTAATTTGGATTCTCTCAAGCCATCAACCAATAAACGGAATGCTGCTTTATAAGAATCATTCAATGCTTTGTCTTCCGGAGTTTCCTGTCGGTAACGACTCATTAAATCTGTAGATAATTTAAATAGATTATCATTATTTATCAATTCTGCATTTGGATTATCTAAATAAGCTATTAATTGTGCTTTATCCGTAAAAATACTTTGTTTAAAGATTTGGCTGATATACGATTCAAAAGCACCTTTTTCAGCATCTCCAATTTCTTTTACCAAAGGTGCTAAACCTCCTTTTGCTGCTTTCGTGTAATACAAATTCAATTGAGCTGCCAAAACTTCTTCTTCCAAAGGCAAATACATTCCTTCAAAAGTATTTTCGATATACTCTTCAATTCTTGGTCGCATTTCAGCTCGTTTTGCTTCATTTTCAGACGCATATTGAATCAATGAATTTCCTAAACTGTAAGGAACTACGGTGAAAGAAGATGAACGCAACATTCCAAACATATAATTTTGATGAAGTGCTTTGTCATTGGTTTTTGCATAATAGGTATTAATAATTTCCAAAACATTTGCATATTTTGGTTTTTTAGCTGCCCATTTATTGAATTTTGCTTCAGTTTTTCTTTTACTTTCTACCGTTTTATGTTCAATCAAAGCCTCAATCATTCCTGCTCTGTTTTTCCAATAATTTGCCAATCCGGCATATTTAGAAGCATAATCCAAACGAACTTTTGGGTCTTTATCCATATATTTTTTCAAAACATCCATTCCTAATTTTGAACTTTCTACCCAAGCCGGATACGAATACAAAACATTTTGCTCAACACCGGCAGCCGGCATCCAACGATTAGTTCTTCCCGGATAACCTAAAATCATCGAAAAATCATTTTCTTCGTATCCTTTTAAGCTAATCGGTAAATGGTATTTAGGTTTCATTGGAATATTATCAACCGAATAATCAGCCGGATTTCCATTTTTATCGGTATAAACTCTAAAAATAGAGAAATCTCCTGTATGACGCGGCCATTCCCAGTTGTCGGTATCACCACCAAATTTCCCGATGGAATTTGGTGGAGTTCCTACCAAACGAACATCTTGAAAATCTTGATAAACAAAATAGTAATATTCATTTCCTTCAAAAAAAGAACGAACTGAAACAATGTATTTTCCATTTTCACTGTTTTCTTTTTCGATTTTTGAAATTTCCTGATTAATTATTTTTTCTCGTTCATCTTCACTCATTTTATCGTTTACTTTTGATAAAATTCGTTTAGAAACATCATCCATTCGGACAAAAAAGCGAACTTTTAAATTTTTAGGATTTAATTCTTCCGAATGATTTTTTGCCCAGAAACCATGGGTCAAATAATCATTTTCAGGAGTAGAAAGCTCTGCAATAGTACCATAACCACAATGATGATTGGTTAAAACTAAACCGGTAGATGAGATAATTTCAGCTGTACAACCACCACCAAACTGGACAATGGCATCTTTTAGACTACTGTTGTTGATACTATAAATTTCTTCAGCAGTCAACTTTAATCCTTTTTTCTGCATATCATCGATGTTTTTACCGATGAACATCAAGAACCACATTCCTTCGTCGGCTTTTGCTTTTTGAAAAGGAGCCATGAGAAATGTAATGCTTGCAAACAATACGAATAATTTCTTCATTTTTTAATTTTTTAAATTTGGACTTGTCCTTCGTTTATTCATTCAAATTTTGAATTCACAAACTTACTATTTATTTTTTTAGAGCTTGTTTAAAAAATGAATATTTGATTTTTTTCAATAAAAAAAGGGAAAACCTTTTGGCTTTCCCTCTATATAAATTGTTATTTTAAATTATCCTTAAATTTTTGCAATAAGTGAATTTAACGTTGATGAAGGACGCATAGCATTTGATGTCAATTGATTATCAGGTTGGTAATAACCTTTGATTTCTTGTGCTTTTGACTGAGCATCAATTAATTCTTTATTAATTTTTTCTTCATTGGATTTAAATTCTTCTGCAATTGCTTTGAACTTTTCAGCTAAATCGGTGTCTTTTGATTGATTTGCTAATGCTTCCGCCCAATACATTGCCAAATAAAAATGAGAACCTCGGTTGTCGATTGTTCCTAATTTTCTTCCCGGAGATTTATCGGTATCCAAAAATTTTGCATTGGCTTCGTCCAAAGCATCTGCCAAAATTTGCGCTTTTTCATTGTTTTGAGTTTGAGCCAAATGCTCTAAAGAAGCTTGTAAAGCCAAGAATTCACCTAAAGAATCCCAACGTAAATAGCCTTCTTCGATGAATTGCTCAATATGTTTAGGCGCAGAACCTCCCGCTCCGGTTTCAAACAATCCTCCTCCGTTCATCAAAGGAACGATGGATAACATTTTGGCTGAAGTCCCTAATTCCAAAATCGGAAAAAGATCAGTTAAATAATCACGCAAAACATTTCCGGTTACAGAAATGGTGTCTTCTCCTTTTCGGATTCTTTCAATTGAAAATTTACATGCTTCAATAGGAGAAAGAATTTGAATATTCAATCCACTTGTATCAAATTTCGGAAGATACTGGTTTACTTTTTTAATGATTTCACGGTCATGCGCACGATTCTCATCCAACCAAAAGACAGCCGGAGTTTGAGATAATCTTGCACGATTCACAGCTAATTTTACCCAATCTTTAATTGGTTCGTCTTTAGTTTGACACATTCTGAAAATATCGTTTTTTTCTACTTTTTGTTCCATTAGAATATTTTCATTGGCATCTACCACACGAATAATTCCGTTTGCTTCTGCTTGAAAAGTTTTGTCATGTGAACCGTATTCTTCAGCTTTTTGTGCCATTAATCCGACATTTGGAACAGAGCCCATAGTTGTTGGATCATAAGCCCCATTTTGTTTACAATCATCAATTACTGCTGTATAAATTCCGGCATAAGCTCTGTCCGGAATAAGAGCAAAAGTATCTTGTTGTTTTCCTTCTTTATTCCACATTTGTCCGGAAGTACGAATCATTGCCGGCATGGAAGCATCTACAATTACGTCAGATGGAACATGCAAGTTGGTAATTCCTTTATCGGAATTTACCATGGCAATATCCGGTCCGTTAGCAATAGCTGTTTCAATTGCGGATTTTATTTCATTTTCTAAAGAATGACCTGAAATTTTAGTATATAATTCACCCAAACCATTGTTAGGATTAATTCCTAATTCTGAAAATAAGGAAGCATATTTTTCAAAAACTTCTTCAAAATAAACCGAAACAATAGCTCCAAAAATAACAGGGTCTGAAACTTTCATCATTGTTGCTTTTAAATGTGCAGAAAACAAAACTCCGGCTTCTTTAGCTTCTTGTTTTACTTTTTTAGTGAACGTTTTTAAAGCCGATAAATTCATAACGGAGCTGTCAATTATTTCACCTGCCAACAAAGGAGCAAAAGCTTTTAATTCCTTTGTGTTTCCATTTTCATCCACAAATTCAATTTTAAATTGAGTCGGGTTTTCTATGGTTACAGATTTTTCAGTTCCATAAAAATCTCCGGCAGACATGGAAACGACTTTGGTTTTGGAGTCAGTTGACCAAGCTCCCATAGAATGTGGATGTTTTTTTGCGTAATTTTTTACTGCTTTCGGTGCTCTTCTGTCTGAGTTTCCTTCACGTAAAACCGGATTAACAGCTGAACCTAAGATTTTTGAATATCGTACTTTGATTTCTTTTTCATCTTCTGTTTTTGGTTCTGCTAAATAATTTGGAACAGCAAAACCATGTGCTTGTAATTCGGCAATAGTTGCATTTAACTGAGGAATAGAAGCTGAAATATTAGGTAATTTAATGATATTGGCATCCGGTGATTTGGTTAATTCTCCCAATTCTGCCAAATCATCATTTATTCGTTGATTTTCTTGTAAATATTCAGGGAAATGTGCCAAGATTCGTCCTGCCAATGAAATATCTTTTGTAACTACATCAATGTCAGCAACAGAAGTAAAGGCTTGAACAATCGGCAAAAATGAAAAAGTCGCCAACATAGGCGCTTCGTCAGTAAATGTGTAATTGATTTTTGATTTAGACATTCTTATACTATTTTTATTTTAATTTTTTTATGAAAGTAGTGCAAATATATAAAAATAAGCCCAATACATTTTATGATATATGCAAGGGTTTGTTTCTTTTTTATCTAAAAAGAGTTCCTTTAGGTTTTTGATAATTCTCCTCTCAAATCCGACTCAAATTGTTTTTTAAATTCTTTATTAGTCAAATTTTGCCCCAATAAATGAATGGTTTTTGTAACGGAAGCTTCTGTTGTTAAATCAAATCCGTTTATGGCATTGATTTCCCGGAAAATCTCACTGGTTTCATATCGTCCGATTTCCACCATTCCTCCTGCACATTGTGTATTGATTATAAAAAGTACATTTTCTTTTGCTTTTTGATGCAATAAGTTTTTGAACCACTCATCTGAAAAAATATTTCCTGAACCAAATGCTTCAATAATCATTACTTTCAGATTTTTTGTAGAAAATACGCTTTCAATAAAAGATTGGGACATTCCCGGAAAAATTTTCAATAAACCCAAATCAGTATTTAGTTGAGTGTTGATTGAAAATGGAATGGATTTATCTTCTTTACGTAATGCGTGTGAATGAACGCCTAAGCGAATTCCGGATTCGCCTAAATCAGGGTAATCGGGTGAAGAAAAAGCATCAAAATTTTCTGCGCTGATTTTTGTAGTACGATTAGCTCGTAATAATCGGTATTCAAAATAAATACAAACTTCACGAACTACTGCTCTTCCATTTTCCTGAAGAGAAGCAAAATGAATGGATGTAATCAGGTTTTCTTTGGCATCCGTCCGCAAATCACCAACCGGTAATTGTGAACCGGTAAAAATTATCGGTTTTTGGAGTCCATTTAACATGAAACTTAAAGCTGAAGCTGAATATGCCATGGTATCCGTTCCGTGTAAAATCACAAAACCATCGAATTTATTGTAATTTTCTTCAATCATCCGAGCCAATTCTTTCCAATGCTCCGGATTCATATCAGATGAATCAATTGGCTTTTTAAATCCTGTAAAGTCAATATCACTGTCGATTAAACTCAATTCAGGTATGTGTTTCAGTAAATTTTCAAAATCAAATGGTTTTAAAGAAGCGGTTTCATAATCTTTTTCCATTCCGATAGTTCCACCTGTATAAATCAGTAATATTTTAGTTTTCATTCTTTATTTTTAGTTCAGTGCAAGTTATTCAAAATAATTTCAAAATGAAATAAAATTAAAACAGTTTCTAAAATTATGGAATAAAAATTGCAATAACTCGTTCCGTTTGTCATTAAGTAGTTTAAAACTTTTTAAAAGATTTGTGAAACAAGCAAAGAAACGGTCTTTACTTTGCAAAATAGTAAGATTCGTTAAAATAGAATCAGATAAAAAACGTTATTAACATATAAAATCAATTAATTTAAAATTTTTATGAGATTATCCATTTTTTCAGTAGTTACAGTTATGGCATTGGTTATTACCAGCTGTGTATCTAAAAAAGAATATGACGATTTGCATGGTCGTTTTAATTCTGTTTATTCCGAAAATCAAAGCACTTTGGCTGACTTAAATGCGTGTCAGGCTGAATTATCGGCAGCTCGTTCCAGAGTGAGCAGCTTAGAAGAGCGAATTGCTTCTGAACGTAATCATGTTGAAGCTTTACAAAAAGCTTTGGACAATTGTTTGGTTGGAAGTCAACAAGGAGGAGCTAACATTTCAAAATTAGTGGATGAAATCAATGCTTCAAACAAATACATTAAACATTTAACCGAAATTAATCGCAAAAATGACTCTTTGAATATGGTTTTAACCAATAATTTAACCCGTTCATTGAGCAGAGAAGAAATGCGTGATGTAGATGTTCAAGTTTTAAAAGGAGTAGTTTATATTTCTTTGTCTGACAATATGTTGTATAAATCAGGAAGTTATGAAATCAGTCCTGCTGCTCATGAAACTTTAGCAAAAATTGCTAAAATCATAAAAGATTATAAGGATTATGATGTTTTAATTGAAGGAAATACAGATGATGTTCCGATTAAACGTGAAAACATCCGAAATAACTGGGATTTAAGTGCTTTAAGAGCTTCTTCTGTAGTTCAGGCTTTACAAAATCAGCATGGAGTTGATCCAAAACGTTTGACAGCAGGAGGTCGTGGAGAATACAATCCAATAGCAAGTAATGATACAGAAGCCGGACGTAACCGAAACCGCAGAACTCAAATCATCATCACACCAAAATTAGATGAATTTATGGATTTGATTGGTCAAGCACCGGAAACAAAGTAAATCGTAGTTTTAATACGATTCCAATAAGAAAATGGCGGGCTTTTTATGAAAATCCGTCTTTTTTTTTGCCCAATCTTTAAGAGACTGTGTTAAAATGAATTCGTCATCCATCGTTAAATTAGAAGCCACACAAAGCAAAGTAGAAGCTTGTCCGAATTGAATTAAATCTTCTATTAATTGATTA
>JAVFAE010000049.1:0-10838 GCA_034002605.1 Weeksellaceae bacterium
CCCATTTTGTTTTAAATCGTAAAAACAAACCGATAGCAACTAAAAGCAAGGCATGATACTTTTGGTATTTCACTCCGGTTTCAAAACTCTGTAATTTTTCTACCGATAAAATTTTCTTAAACGCATGTGCTCCAAAAGCTCCTAAAATCACAGAAGAAGCTCCATAAAAACTACCAAAAAGTAAAGTTATTCGTTTCATATTTTATTTTGGGGCTAAAGATAAGTGAAATTAAAACGTGTTTCTTTTTCTTTTAACTCACTTTCATCATCTGCCAAAAAGTCACAAAACTCGTGTTGGCAATGTTTTTGACTTGACAGGAGAAAAATAATAAAAATGTCAGAGAATACGCTTAACGAAGAAACAAAGGATGAATTGACTGATAATCAAGAAAACACAGACAACAAATCATCCGAAATTGACACTTTAAAAGAACAATTACAAAAAGAAAAAGAGCAATATTTACGTTTATTTGCTGAATTTGATAACTTCAAAAAAAGAACAAATAAAGAACGTTTGGATATTTTCAAAACGGCTAATTCAGAGGTAATCACCTCATTACTACCTGTTTTGGATGATTTTGAAAGAGCGTTAAAATTAATTGAAAAATCGGGAGAGAATGACCATTCGACCGGATTTCTTTTGATTCAATCCAAATTAACTGACACTTTACGAAACAAAGGTCTGAAAGCTATTGAAATTCAAGTAGGTGATGATTTTGATGTGGACATTATGGAAGCTATTACTCAAATTCCTGCTCCTACGGAAGATTTAAAAGGAAAAATTGTAGATATAGTAGAAACCGGTTACTTTCTCAGTGATAAAGTTATCCGCTATGCAAAAGTAGTCGTTGGATTATAAAATTTTTAACCAAATCATTGCATTCCAAATCGTGCAATTATACAATAGAATATGTCAAAAAGAGATTATTACGAAATATTAGAAGTTTCCAAATCTGCAAGTCCGGAAGAAATCAAAAAAGCCTATCGGAAAATGGCTATTAAGTACCATCCTGACAAAAATCCGGACAATAAAGAGGCAGAAGAGAAATTCAAAGAAGCAGCAGAAGCTTATGAAGTTTTGAGCGATCCTCAGAAAAAAGCTCGTTATGACCAATTCGGTCATGCCGGTATGGGAGATGCAGGAGGATTTAGTGGCGGTGGAATGAATATGGAAGACATTTTCTCTCATTTTGGCGATATTTTCGGTGGTCATTTCGGAGGAGGCGGTTTTGGAGGATTCGGCCAGCAAAGTGGTTCTCGTCGTCTTAAAGGTTCTGATTTAAGAATTCGGGTAAAATTAAACCTGGAAGAAATGATGAACGGAACTACTAAAAAAGTAAAAGTAAAACGCTTCAAACAAGCACCGGGTGCTACTTATAAAAGCTGTTCAACTTGCAACGGTTCCGGTTATCAAACGAAAATCAGCAATACTTTTTTAGGCAGAATGCAGACTACTTCTCCTTGTGGAACTTGCCAGGGAACAGGAAAAATCGCTGACCATATTCCACCGGGAGCTAATAATCAAGGATTAATTAAATCGGAAGAAACGGTTGAAATCCGAATTCCTGCCGGAGTTCGGGAAGGAATTCAATTGCAAGTTGCCGGAAAAGGAAATGATGCACCTTTTGATGGTGTTCCGGGTGATTTATTGGTTGTGATTGATGAAGAAGAAAA
This sequence comes from Weeksellaceae bacterium, assembly GCA_034002605.1. Taxonomy (GTDB): domain Bacteria; phylum Bacteroidota; class Bacteroidia; order Flavobacteriales; family Weeksellaceae; genus Moheibacter. Next base: position 1,675 of record JAVFAE010000049.1, read on the forward strand.
TAAAGATTTAAAACGAGATGGGAATAATCTCCATTATGATTTATACATTTCAATTCCGGAAGCTGTTTTAGGAGCTTCAAAGGAAATTCCGACAGTCAATAATAAAGTGAGAATTAAAATTGAAAAAGGCACGCAATCCGGAAAAGTTTTGCGCTTAAAAGGGCAAGGTCTTCCAAGTTTAAATGGATATGGAAATGGTGATTTATTCGTTCATATCAACGTTTGGACTCCTGATAAACTGAACAAAGAACAAGAGGAATTCTTTGAAAAAATGAAAACAGACGATAATTTCTCTCCTCATCCTTCAAAAAATGAGAAATCTTTCTTTGAAAGAGTAAAAGAAATGTTTTCTTGATATTTTAGTTTAGAAAAGTTTAACTTTACCGCTCAAAACTTAGTATTATTCTGACTGAATCCAATCATACACTGTATTTGCAACTTCTCTTTCATAAAGAAGGTTTCTTTTATTTTATTAAAAATGAAGCAAATAAAAATGAGAAAATCAATTCGTTTAAAGTCAGTCATTCCAATCAGTGGGAAACTGAAATACTGAAAGAAATTTCAACAAATTTAAGTTTAAGAAGGAATTTTAAAACAGTTTCAGTAGCTTTTGCTTCATCTTTTTTTAATTTAGTTCCCAAAGTTTATACTCAGATAGCTGCAGAATCTTTGTTGATTTTGAGTGAAGCAGAATTTGAGGAAAATATACTCTTACGTTCAGAAACACAATTTGAAAGCTCATTTGTTTACGGAACTTCTCAAAAACTCATTGATTTAGTGAAAAAACAATATACTAATGTGGTATTATCTCACTCAGGTTCATTATTTCTGAATCATTTAGAAAAATCAGAACAAGCAACTTTGCACTTAAATTTAATTCAAAATCAATTGGAAATTGTCGCAATAAATCAGGGAAAATTAGTTTTTTATAATTTATTTGACACGCCAACTACAGAAGATATTTTATTTTTCACTCTTTTTACTCTGGAGCAACTTAATTGGGATTCCAATAAAATCCAACTCAAAACTTACGGTCATTTATTACCGGAAACTTCAGGTTTTCAGACTTTGAGAAAATATATCCGTCACGTTCATACAGCGATGAAAGATGAAATTTATTTAGAAAATTATACTTTATTTAATTTAGCAAAATGAGAATCATATCCGGAGCTTTCAGAGGAAAACGAATCACCGCACCGGCGCATTTACCGGTTCGTCCGACAACCGATTTTGCTAAAGAAGCTTTGTTCAACGTTTTAAATAATCATTATTATTTCGATGAAATTTCTATTTTGGACTTGTGTTCAGGCATTGGTGGGATTTCATTAGAATTTCTCTCACGCGGAAGTCAAAAAGTAGTATCCGTTGATTTAGATACTGATTGTGTAAAATTCTTATCTGAAATTTCTCAAAAAATGAATCTTCAGGATTGGCATACCGTTATTCGGTCTGATGTTTTTCAATTTTTAAACCGAAATACACAAGGTGGTTTTGATGTGATTTTTGTAGATCCACCTTATAGTTTTGAACAAGAAGATTATTTAAAAATCATTGATTTAATCCGGGAAAATAATTGGTTGAATCCGGATGGAGAATTGATTGTTGAACATTCAAAATCCATTCATTTAGAAGAACATCCGCATTTATTGCAATCCAGAAAATACGGAAGTGTTCATTTTTCGTTTTTTGATTTTGAGAAAAAAGAATAAACGATAGTTCAGGTAAAATCAATCTTTATCTACGCCACCACCGTACATTTCTAACATTTTATTTAAGAATCTATTAAGGTAAATGGTCAATAAGTAATGCGGCTGTAGCAGGATTAGTTGCCAAAGGAACATTCCACACATCGCAAAGTCGCAAAAGCATATTAATATCGGGTTCATGTGGATGTTTATCCAAAGGATCTCGAAAAAAGAAAACCATAGCTGTTTTTCCTTCTGCTACGCGTGCTGCAATTTGTGCATCTCCACCTCTCGGGCCGGATAATAATTTTTCTACTTTCAGTCCGGCTTTTTCCACATAAGTTCCGGTCGTTCCGGTTGCCACCAATTGTACATTATTATTTTTCAATTTTGCTAAATTCTGCATTAAAAAATTCACCATTTCTGCCTTTTTTCCATCGTGTGCAATAATCGCTATTTCCATTCTTCAAATTTGGTCTAAATATAAAAAAAACAGCCCGAATGAGCTGTCTTATAAGTTAAAATCGTGTTTAAAATCACAAATCTTGAGCTTCAGCAATTAATTCTGCCAAATCTTTAATTTGAACTTGCCCTTCTTTATTTTTTCCTTTTACACCATCCGTCATCATGGTCATACAGAAAGGACAACCGGTTGTAATGATTTCAGCTTTTGTTTCCAAAGCTTCTTCGGTGCGTTCAATATTGATGTCTTTATTTCCTTTTTCCGGTTCTTTAAACATCTGTGCACCACCCGCTCCACAACACAAACCTCTTTGTCGGGAATGTTTCATTTCCACTAATTCGGCATCTAATTTTTCAATCAACGAACGAGGAGCTTCGTACACATTATTTCCTCGTCCCAAATAACAAGGATCGTGGAAAGTAATTCGTTTTCCTTTAAATGTTTCATTTCCTTCCAACACCAATTTTCCTTCATCAATCAATTGTTGAAGAAATTCGGAATGGTGCATTACTTTATAATTTCCTCCTAAAGACGGATATTCATTTTTAATGGTATTGAAGCAATGCGGACAAATCGTTACTATATTTTTGATTTCATATCCGTTCAATACTTCAATATTCATCATGGCTTGGGTTTGAAACAAAAATTCATTTCCTGCTCTTTTTGCAGGATCGCCTGTACAGCCTTCTTCTGTTCCTAAAACAGCGAATTCAGTTCCTACTTTATTTAATATTTTAACAAAAGCCCGGGTTATTTTTTTGGCTCTATCATCAAAGCTTCCGGAGCAACCTACCCAAAAAAGAACTTCAGGGTGTTTGCCTTCTGCTAAAAATTGTGCCATTGTTTTTACTATCATTATTTTATTGAATTTTATAAAAAATTTAAATCAATTTATTCTTTTTCTGCCCAATTTAAACGGTCTTGCTGGTTAAATTGCCAAGGTGCTCCGTTATTTTCAATATTTGCCATCATCATATTCAATTCTTGCGGAGCAGCTGATTCTTCCATTACCAAATATCTTCTTAAATCCACAATAATCGACATCGGGTCAATATTTACAGGACAAGCTTGCACACAAGCATTACAAGTGGTGCATGCCCATAGTTCTTCCGGAGAAATATAATCGTGAACTAATTTTTTTCCATCATCGACCCACTTTCCATTTTTATCAATATTCCGACTTATGTCTTCTAATCGATCTCGGGTTGCCATCATAATTCTACGTGGTGACAATAATTTTCCGGTCATATTTGCCGGACATTCTTCTGTACATCGCCCACATTCTGTACAAGTATAAGCATTCAGCAACTGAACCTGATTTAAATCAAAAACATCATTAGCTCCAAAAGTTTCGGGTTCTTCTGCACCTTCTGCCGGAGCAGCAAATGGATCAGCATTCGGATCCATCATTAATTTCACTTCTTTGGTTACCGATTCTAAATTGGTAAACTGTCCTTTTGGTTCTAATTTTGAAAAATAAGTATTCGGAAATGCTAATAAAATGTGTAAGTGTTTAGAATAATATAAGTAATTCAGGAAAAATAAAATTCCGATGATATGAAACCACCAACATACTCTTTCAATAATGATTATTGCACTTTGACTCATCCCGCTAAATATGGGTTCAGTCAACCATCCACTGATAAAAAAACTTCCGGTTTCTGTATAATGTTCTGCTCCTGCTTTCTGCAAAGCAGTATCGGCCCCATTCATTAATAATAAAGCCAACATAAAAGCTACTTCCATATATAGAATATAGTTGGCGTCTTTTTTAGCCCAACCTTTCATTTCGGGTTTCATGAATCGTTTTACATGGACAATATTTCGTCGAATCAGGAAAATAATACATGAAATCAAAACCAAAAACGCCAAAACTTCAAAGAAACCTATCATTCCTTTGTAAAATCCACCTAAAAAGCTGAAAATTCGATGTGTTCCAAAAAGTCCGTCAATTAAAATTTCTAGAACTTCAACGTTAATGAGTAAGAATCCGACATAAACGAAGCCATGAAGAATTGCCGGAATGGGTTTTACTCCCATTTTTCCTTGACCTAAAGCAATCCGAAACATGGTTTTCCATCGTTCGGACGGACGGTCAAAACGATTCATCGGTCGTCCTAACTTAATATTTCGGATTATTTTTTTGACATTACGGCTGAAAAACCAGATTGCATAGGCTAAAATTAGTGCAAAAATGATGTTCCCAATGTATTGCATACGATTTTATTTACTTTTTACCAAAGATAGAGAAATTGACGTAGCGATTAGGGTTTTCTTTTAAATCATTCAATAATTCATCCAGAGATTTTGTAGTATGCATCAATTCTTCATAAAGAGTTTTATCGTTAATAATCGCTCCCAGAGTGCCTTTACCGCTGTTTATATCATCTAAAAGTGTATTTAATTTTTCAGAAGTTTGCCCGAATTCATTAATAATTTTTTCTAATTCTAAATTAGTTATTTTATCGGCAAGTGTACCAAATTTTTCGATGGATTGCTGAGTTGCTATCAGTGTGTTTTTTAATTGTTCGTTATTATTTAAAATAAGTTGGTTCGCATTTTTGGAGGTTTCTGTTATGGCTCGGGAAGTTTCGGCAAAAGCAACTAACGTAAGATCTAAGTCTTTTAGCACCTGTTTCAATGTATTTCGGTTTTCTTCGTCTAATAATTTATCCAAACTTTCGACTGTGGAATTAAACGAAACCATCAAAGAGTCTAATTTGGATTTTGTTGGTTCAAACTCTTTGGTTATCACGTCCATAACCGAGCCTTTGATTGTTCCTTTTAAAGTATCACCGTTTTTGGCTTTAGTGCCACTATATTCTAAAAGTAAACGAATTTCAGAATCAGACATTAAACCTTCATTAATTTCTGCTAATGTATTAATAGAAAAATCGAGAGGTCTGTCTAATTTAATTTTCGCAACAAAATGAATGGGAATTGAACCTTCAACAATTTTTATTTCCTCTACCCTTCCTACTCGCAATCCATTTACTGTAACCGGTTTTGAAGGAAGTAAGCCGCTTACGTTATCGTATTTTACATAATAAATATTTCCACTTGAAAACAGGTCTTTTCCTTTCAAAAAATTGTAAAGTCCGTAGAATGAAAGCAAAGTTGCTACCACTACAAGTCCTGTCTTCACTTCTTTTGTAATCTTCATCCAATTTGAATTTGTTGCAAAAGTATGCTTTTTTTGATTACTCTATCAATTCATTACCGTCAAACAAAACAATATTTGCATTTTTAAACCCTCTACCTTGAACGTATTTTAATTCTTTCAAAGCATCTTCATAGGTTTTGGAAAAACCATAAAAATAATAATGTGATTTTTCTATTTTAATTCGGAGAACATTAGGCAATCCTCCAAATTTTTTATCGCGATCCCGGTATTTCTTATCTGAAACCAAGAATTCAATTTTATAATTTTTATTTCCCTCTAATCGTTGATTATCTGTAAATTCCACTACAAAAGCATCCTTAAATCCTTTTTTCTGAGCGTAACTTAACAGTTGATCTCGCTCAGAGGCTAAATTGGTATTTCCGTAATAATATTTATAAACTTCACCAACTTTTAAAATCTCTATATTGGTCAATCCTTTTAATTGAGTTGCGCTAGGAGCATATTTATTTTTAGAAACAAGAACCTGAACTTTAAACGTTTTTCCTGCTATTGGTTTTTCCGCTTCTTTTGGAGCTTCTTCCACCATTGCCGATTCTCTGTCTTTCTGATTGTATTCGTTTTTATACTTGACAAAAGCAGAATAAATGGATTCTGCCATTTTTTGTTTTCCTTTTTCACTTGCCAGGTAAGTTCCCTCGTCTTTATTGGAAATAAATCCTAATTCAATCAAAACAGCCGGAGATGCATTTTCTCGCAAAACATGGAAGATGTCTTGCTTTACGCCACGACTTGAACGTCCATTTGAAACAAATTCATCTTCTACAAATTTGGCAAATTCAATGCTTTGATTCAAATAAGCAGAATGCATGATTTCAAATAAAATCACAGCTTCTTCATCATTGGGGTCAAATTTTTGATACCGTTCTTGGTCTTCTTCCAAAAGAATCACACTATTTTCCCGTTTGGAAACTTCGGCATTTTTTGACATTCTCTGAAGACCCATCACAAAAGTTTCGGTTCCGTATGCATTTTTATTATCTGCCGAATTACAGTGAATAGAAACAAATAAATTCGCATGGTTTTTATTGGCAATCTGAGCTCGTTCCCATAAATTCAAAAAGACATCCGTTGTTCGAGTATAAATCACTTTTACATCTTTATGATTTTTTTCAATCATCTTTCCAAACCGAAGTGCCACATCCAAAACAATATCTTTTTCATTTTGAACAACACCTCTTGCACCACTATCGTGTCCACCATGTCCGGCATCAATTACAATGATAAAATTCTGCTTTTTTTGTCCGTAAGAATTAGCACTAAAAATCAACGCAAATGCTAAACTTAATAAAATTTGTATGTAAATCCTCATGAATCTCATCCTTATAGCCTAATTTTTGTTTACTTTTGACACGAATTATCGCAAAAATAAGGATTTAGTTTGCACAAAAAATTTTTTAGATACCTAATTCCAATAACTTTTCTACTGCTTTTCAACAGTAAGGCACATGCGCAGATTACATCAAATACATCTGAAAGTCATGAGAATACGACTATTGTTGTTGATACAATCAAAATCGACAGTACAAAAAATGAACGTTTAGAAGATGTTCTTACCTATAATTCCGACGATCAAATTCATGAATGGAAAAATAAAATGAGTTATCTGCTACGAAATGCCATTGTGAAATATATGAATATGGAAATTCATGCAGATTATGTTGAAATCAATTGGGAAACTGGTGATATTTATGCAGACGGAAAACGAGATTCTACCGGGAAAATAATAGAACCTACTATTTTTAAACAAAATTCAGAAGAATATGAGCAGCATAGTTTTAAAATGAATTTTAAAACTAAAATCGGAACTGCTTATAATGTAAGAATGCGTGAAAATGAAGGCGTTTTGGTAGGACAAACCGTAAAACGCACCAATGACAGTATTATGTTTATCCGTGGAGCAGATTACACCACTGACACCTATTTTATTGATAAAAAAACAAATGAACCGGATTATGTTTTGCGAACGAATCAGGCAAAATACATTGCCGGAAAAAACAAATCCATGGTAACCGGGCCGATTAATATGCGGATTTATGACGTTCCGACTCCGCTTACTTTGCCTTTTGCTTATATTCCTTTGGGTGACAATCGTTCTGCCGGGATTTTACTTCCTTCTTTTGGAGAGCGGAATGATGTTGGTTTTTATTTGGAAGGAACCGGTTTTTATATCCCGATTGGTGATTATGTCGATTTGGCACTGACCAGTGAGTTTTACACCAAAGGAAGTTGGGGCGTTCATGCTACTTCGTTGTACAGAAAACGATATGGTTTTTCCGGAAATTTCCGAATGGATTTTGAAAACCGAATTACCGGAATCAAAGGTTTAGATAATTATAGCCGAATGAGTAATTATCGACTCAACTGGAGCCATTCACAAGATCCGAAATCCAATCCTAATCTCATTTTTTCAGCTAATGTAAATTTAATGAGTTCACAATATTTCAGAGAGAGTATTAATAATTCCAATATTATCAGTGGAGATGTTTATACCAATTCCAATTCATCTTCCATTTCGATTAATAAAACTTTCCCCAATTCACCTTTCACTTTATCGCTTGTAGCTTCACATCATCAAAACAATAACAGAAGTTCTAATGAACCTGCGAGTATGCAATTTGTTTTACCACAATTGACTTTTAATATGAACCGGATTTATCCGTTTGCTCCCAAAGTCGGAAGCAAAAAAGGTTTGGTGAAAAATCTGGCTGTCGGTTATAATTTAAATGTAATGAACAGCATCAACACCAATGAAGATGATGCGTTTACAAGCCGAATGTGGGAGGATGCAAAAAACGGAGCTAAACACAGAATTGATTTGAATACAGGAGCAACCTTAGGCAATTATTTCCCTATTACTTTCACTACTTCGTATGATGAAGTCTGGTATTTAAAAACAATCAAAAAAGAATACGATGAGAATGAACAAAAAGTCATTAATAAAAATATCAACGGATTTGATTCTTATCGCACATTCAGTTTGGGAGCAGGGATTTCAACAAATCTGTACGGAACTTATATTTCACAAAAAGAAGACGCTTGGTTAAAGGGAATTCGTCATGTAATCTCACCTTCGGTAGGAATTAGTTTCCGCCCGGATTTTGCTTCAGAAGAATGGGGTTATTATGATTATTATCGGGGAGCTGATGGGAGAAAGGTTTTATATTCCCGATTTGAAGACGGAATTTATGGCTCTCCTTCCAAAGGTCAAAATGCTTCATTGAACTTTTCACTTCGAAATAACTTAGAAATGAAAGTAAAATCTAAAACCGATTCCAGTGGATACAATAAAGTAAAACTATTTGAATACTTGGATATTTCTTCTTCTTACAATATGGTAGCCGAAGAATTCAAACTTTCACCTATCAATATTTCGGGTATGACACGTTTATTCAATCAAAAATTAAACTTACAATTCCGAGCAACTTTTGACCCTTATAAAATCCTATTTGAAGAAGGGGCACAAACGGGAACGCGAATCAATAAATTAGGTGCTTTTCGGTTGACAAATTATAATGTGAGTTTCGGTTACAATTTTGACAATAAGACCTTCGGAGGTGGATTTGATCCGAGTCAGTACAACAGGCGCGGAGAAGTCCGGGAAGAAAATTTTTACTTTGATGAATACGATTATGCACATTTTTCTATTCCATGGCGTTTAGGTTTAAATTTCACACACAATTATACTAAAATGAACACCAAAGAAGGAAACAGCACTTCAGTTTTAGCCATTTCAGCAGCTATTTCTCCTACTCCTTACTGGAGCTTAAGTACTTCGACTTCTTACGATTTTACTTCAAAAGAATTTTCACAAGCTCGAATTTCCTTCAATCGG
>JAVFAE010000050.1:0-10752 GCA_034002605.1 Weeksellaceae bacterium
TTTGGAGATTTATTTCTCTATGTAGATTCATCTGAATTAATAATTTTCGGGGTATTATTTTTCTTCAGGGTTATTGAACAAATATTTTTGACACAAAAAATTTTAAAATCAAGTATTAAACTCGAAAAAAAAATCATATTCTTACTCCTCAACTATGCGTTTGTATTTTTTACTCCAATAAAACCTTCATAATGAAGATATTTATTTGTTTTCAACTGTTTTAGAAAACCGGGCTATGTTGTATTCAAAAAGCAACTATTCAAAAGACCGAAAAGCTTTGAAGCTGAATTCTTATTATGAGAATTATATGAAAGATGCGGTTCACAGTGGAATACGGAAATTTAATTTAATCCCGATAAAAAAAGAAGATTCATTAATCATAAATTTAGATAATTCAATTTTAAGTAAAGTTGAAGAAGTAGAGTTGATTTATTACTATTTTACGGGCATTCAGGAAGAGCTGTACGTAAATATAGAGAGGAATCCTATTCAAAGAGGAGTAATTGTAAAAAGGGTTAATTGACGGAAATTCAAAATGATAGAATTTAAAAAGAAATTGTTAGTGGTTTCTATCCATCTTACTGGTTTTTTGTTTCTTTTGTGTCAAGACAAAAGAATAAAGAATCAGGACACAAGATTCAAACAAAAGATAACAGTTTTTGTACACTATACATTATACAACTTTACAGTTTACAACTTACAAGTATCAAGCTCCCAATAACTTAAATTCATAAATTCAATTTTTTTCAAATTTAATCTAAAAAATACTTCATACTTTACTAAACGTTGAAATTTTAACTAACTTCACTCCGTGAAAGAAAAGCAATAATTAAATGGAATCAATCAGTGTTTTTGAAATAATTAAAGTTGGAATCGGTCCTTCCAGTTCACACACAATGGGCCCTTGGAATGCAGCAGATTTATTTGTTCAATTGATTCGCAAAAAACATCAACTCTCAGAAGTCAAAGAAGTTTTTGTTGAGTTTTTTGGTTCACTTGCCAAAACAGGAATCGGTCACGGAACGGACATAGCCGGAATGTTAGGCTTATCCGGTGAAGATTTTCAAAAAATTGACACTTCCAAAATTTCTGAAAAAATTGAAGCAATTAAAAATGCTCAAGCTCTGAAATTGGGCGGAGAAGTTGAAATTCCGTTTTTATATGGTCATCATCTGGTTTTAAATAAATCCAAAAGCTTAGATTTTCATCCAAACGGAATGCTATTCAAAGCTGTTTTCAAAGACGGAAATGAATTGGAACAAGATTATTATTCCATTGGTGGAGGTTTCGTTGCTACACAAGAAGAAAACTCGGCTCAGGAAGTTTGCACACGTACGCTTTATCCGTGTCACAAAGGAAAAGATGTCCTTCACTATTGCACCAATTTAGGAATTTCTTTTTCGGATTTAGTTTATTTAAACGAAGAAAGTTGGCGCAGTAAAGAAGAAACCAATCGTCATGCTTTAGGAATTTGGCAACACATAAAAGAGTGCATTTACAAAGGTATAAATACTGAAGGGATACTTCCGGGTGGTTTGAAAGTAATTCGTCGTGCTTCGGCATTAAATAAAAAATTATTGAGAGGAAAAACCTATTCCAATTTGGAGGAGTGGTTCCAATTGGTTGTCCATACTGAAGAAACTTTTGAAGACATCAACAAATGGATTTCCTGTTTTGCTTTGGCAGTAAATGAAGAAAATGCCAATTTCGGTCGGATTATCACCGCTCCCACTAATGGAGCCAGCGGAATTATTCCGGCGGTTTTAATGTATTCTCAAACTTTTACTAAATTCAAAAGTGACGAGAATATCATTCGGTTTTTATTGGTTGCCGGAGAAATCGGGACACTTTTCAAAAAAAATGCTACCATTTCAGCCGCAATGGGTGGATGTCAGGCAGAAACCGGTGTTTCCTCTTCCATGGCGGCTGCCGGTTTAACCGAAATTATGGGTGGTTCACCTGCACAAGTTTTAATGGCTGCCGAAATCGCTATGGAGCATCATTTAGGACTAACTTGTGATCCGATTGCCGGTTTGGTGCAAATTCCTTGTATTGAGAGAAATACGATGGGTGCAATAAAAGCGATTACTGCTGCCAATATTGCCATTGAAAGTAATCCCGAAAATGCAAGAGTTACCTTAGACGAAGTCATTCAAACCATGTGGGAGACAGCCCAAAGTATGAGTGATCGTTTCAAAGAAACCTCAGAAGGAGGATTGGCAATTGCAGTAAACATAGCGGAATGTTAATTGAAGCACCCGTTTAAATTCCTTTCTTTTTGTACTTTTGCCTAAATCAATAAAATATGAGTGTTTTAATTCAGAATTTAACTCAGAAATACGGAAAACAATTGGCTTTGGACAAGGTTTCACTTTCTATTCAAAAAGGTGAAATTGTCGGACTTTTAGGACCGAACGGAGCCGGAAAATCAACCTTGATGAAGAGCATCACAGGAGCAATTATTCCAAATTCAGGAGAAATTAAAATTGATGAGTATTCTGTTTTGAATCATCCAATAAAAGCCAAAAAAAAAATAGGCTTTCTACCGGAAAATAATCCGCTTTACTACGATATGTATGTAAAAGAATACTTGAATTTTGTTGCCGATATTCGAGAAGAAAAGCAAAGCAAAGTAACGGAAGTTATTCAAAAAGTGGGACTTACTCCTGAAAGTCATAAGAAAATAGGACAACTTTCCAAAGGTTACAAACAAAGAGTTGGTTTGGCTCAAGCAATACTTTCCAATCCGGAAATTTTAATTTTAGACGAACCTACCAATGGATTAGACCCCAATCAAATTTTAGAAATCCGGGAAATTATCCGTGAAATCGGACAAAGTAAAACCGTGATTTTGTCCACTCACATCATGCAGGAAGTGGAAGCTCTTTGTTCAAGAGTTATTTTGCTGAATAAAGGGAAAATTATTTCGGACAGCCCGATTGAAGAATTTAAAGGTCAATACAAAAATCTGGAAGATGCCTTTCATCAACTTACACTTGAAAAATCATCTTTATAGATTTATCAAATCAAAATTGATTTATTTCACTGTTTAAGAGTAGGTTGTAATGGTCGGATTGTTATTTCACTGATTAAGAAATTATCCGGTGTTTCCAATAAATGAATAATACTGTCTGCTAAATCCTTGGGATGGAGCATATTGGAATGAGATTGAATTCCGGAAGTTTTAAAAAAATCAGTTGCAATCGAACCCGGATTAACACAACTTACTTTGATGTTGAAATCGCGTAGTTCTTTAAACAAAGCATCACTGAATCCCTGAATTCCGAATTTCGAGGCGCAATATGCCGTTCCTTCTGCTCTTCCGACACTTCCCAAAATAGATCCTATATTAATTATATGTGAAGATTGTTCTTTCGATTTCATCCAAGGAACTAATTTGGAAGTCAGATAAAATACTGCGTTTAAATTAACATTCTGTATTTGTATCCAATCTTCCAAAGTAGTTTCTTCTATTTTCCTGAACTCGCCTATTCCGGCATTATTAATTAAAATATCAGGAGAATGATTCTCCGAAAAAACAGTTGAAATCCAATTTTTAGTTTCCTCAAAATCTGTAATATCCAAGTGAACAGCTTCAAATAATTCTCCTGTTTGTTTTTTGAGTTCTTCTAATTTTTCCAAATTTCTTGCTAAACCGTAAACTTTCACGCCTTTATCAATCAAAGCCATTGTGAGAGCTTTGCCCAAGCCGCTGCTGCATCCGGTTAACAGAGCTGTTTTTCCGTTTAATTGCATACTAAATTATGGATTATAAGTTCCCACTTCACTCCGAAAAGGTATGGCTAACCTATTCCAGCCGTTAATGGCGATAATGGTCATCGTTAATGCCATTAAATCCTCTTCATTAAATTGTGCGCAAACTCTTTCATACAATTCATCGTCCACATGATTTTCCGAAATTAAAGTCAAAGCTTCCGTCCACTCTAAAGCGGCTCTTTCTCTTTCACTAAAAAACGGAGTTTCTCTCCAAGCCGGAAGTGTATAAAGTCTTTGTTCTGTTTCGCCTGCCTTCCGGGCATCTTTGGAGTGCATATCCAAGCAATAACCGCATTTGTTGATTTGAGACGCCCGCATCTTCACTAATTCAAATAAACTAGCTTCCAAATTGGAATGGTGAACGTATTTTTCCAATTCCAAGAGACCTTTTATTGCTCCCGGAATTTTCCCGTAATTTAATCTTGGTTTCATTGTATTGTATTTTATTTTTTTAATGAATACAATTATGAAAATTAGTTCTCTAATTTTGCGTCCAATGTAATATCACAATTGAGTACTTTACTAATCGGGCAATTTTCTTTTGCATTATTTGCAATTTCCTGAAATTGTTCTTCGGTAATTCCCGGAATTTTAGCTTTTAAAGTTAAGTGAGAACTAACGATTTGTAGTTTTTCATAATTCATACTCAACTCTGCAGTTGCGTCCAAGGAGTCCGGTGTAAAACCTGATTTCCCTAACATTAAACTGGTTGCCATAGCAAAACAACCGGCATGTGAAGCTGCTAATAATTCATCCGGATTTGTTCCTTCTCCATTTTGAAAACGAGAATTATACGAATACATTTTTCCGTTTAATACATTACTTTTAGTGGACAAAACTCCATTTCCTTCTTTTACGGTACCTTTCCAAACGGCACCTGCTGTGTCTTTTTTCATTTTTTTATTTTTAATGATTATACTAAAATTTTTGTGATGTAAATTTACAAAAATAAACGGCACTGATTAAGAAGCCGTTTAAAATTTATCTACTAATTTGTTTATACTTATTTTTGACTGTGATTTTGTTAAATTTTAAAACGAAATCAGAATAATTTTTGTTGCTTAGGCGATTAAAAGATAATTATTATAGTGTTCCCCATTGTTTGAACCACATTTAAGCTACGCTAAGATGATTTGTATTTTCAAATATAAACTCCGCCAAGGGATCCATATTCATCCATCTGCCTAAAGCAGGGTCATAATTTCTTGCCCCGATCGCGCGGATTTGCAATCCGTGCGTATTACTATCTTCGTGCGTATTATTATCTTTTCAAACTCTATATTCATTACTTATTTTTAAATCCTGTGATTATCCCAACCCATAGATACTACTTCAATGTCCAGCACACTATCCAAATCAGCATAGTTTCTTACACTGCTAAAATAGTAATTTTCAGGTTCTGTTACTATCTTTTCTTTCACGGGATTTTGATGAATATACTTAATTTTTTCCTTTATCCAACGGTTTGAAAAGACCACCCGATGGTGCGGATTTGTAATCCGTGCCGGTAATACCCCTATTAAATTAAAAAGAGTAATACGTATTGGTTACAAATCCGCACAATCGGACAAAAGACAACAGTTTTTGTACACTATACATCATACAACTTTACATTATACAATTATACAATTTTACATTTTACATAACACTAATATCCCCGCCAAAGCATTCATTTGAGGATTAGGACACAGTAAAACAACAAACTAAATCCTTATTTTAAATCCTGCCAAAACATGAATTCCGGCTTGAGGATAATAATAAGCTCCTTCGTAATAAAACCCATTGCTTTCGTATTTTTTATCAAATAAATTATTTACTAAAACAGAAAACTCCAAATTCTTCAAGCCCCATCCTTGAGGCTGATAATTCAATAGTAAATCGGTTAAAAAATAAGCTGCTAATTTTCCGTCTTTTATTTCCGTATTGGTCAAATATTGTTCGCCTACAAATTTATTTTGAATCGTAAAGTTCAAATTTTTAACCGCTTGAGCAGACAAACCTAAAGAAGCTACCCAATTGGGTGAAAAGGAAATAGCAGTATTTCCGTAGTTTTTTAAGACTTCTTCACCTTCTTCTGAATACGAAACTTCCGTGAAATCCAAATTCTTATTGACGCTATACGTTAGATTTCCAAAAATCGACATTCGTCCGGGAAGTACGGCATAATTTGCGCTGAGCTCTACCCCACTTCTGAAGCTCTTTCCGCTGTTGGTTCGGATATAATTTCCGGTATCGTTCAATTGTCCGCTTGCCACCAATTGATTCAAATAATACATATAGAAAAAATTCACTGTCCAATTTAAATTTCCTGATTTTTTGTAACCCAATTCAAAATCGTGCAATTTTTCTGCTTCTAATTTTTTTCCATTATCCAAATAATCCGAACGAATCGGTTCACGATGTGCCATTCCGTAGTAGAAATAAAATTGATTAACCGAGTTTAAATTATAATTAATTCCGAATTTAGGATTGAAGAAATTAAATTCATCTTCAAACGGAAAAAAATCTTCATTCTCATTTTCTCCTCCCGGGACAACTGCTGTTTTATACTTCACAAAACGATATTGCAAATCGCCGAATAATTCAAACTGATTCAGTTGATACAAAGCTTTTGCATATACAGAAACATCATTTTTTGTAGCTTTATTCCGATAAAACTCATGCTGAATATTCGGCTGAATAAAGTCTTTTACCCAAGTAATATACCCATAATGTTCATTTTTATACTGACTGATTGAAAATCCGCTGAACCATTTTAATTTTCCCAATTTTTGATTTTCCACATTATAATTCAATCCATAAAAATGATTATCCAACCACTTTTCACGTACCACATCAGAATATTTTATATCGCTTTCAATTTTGTATCTCTCTAATTTAGAAGCTTGTTTATAATTATTGTAAAATCCTTTTCCGCGTGTATAAAACAAAGTTGCATTGGATTTCCAATTTCCGCCGTAGTTCTGCTCCCACACCAAATGATTATGCTGTTGTTGGTAATTATCAGTTTCATCATCATAATAAGCAATTATTTCTGTCCAATCTTCATTGTAAATAGCTCCTGCCGGATTAAACCGTCGGTTTTTCTTCAAAGTTTCAGCATCAATTCCATTCCATGCCTGGTAGGTTTTTTCCTTTCCGAAAAACGTCCAATAACGAAAAGAAGTAGCCGAATTCACATCATAACGGGCATTCAATCCTACTGAAAACAAATCACTACTTGCCCGGTCAATATAGCCGTCTGACTGAATCAAAGATGCATTTACATCCATTCTGAATTTAGAATTAAACAATTCCCCTGTTCCGGCTTGAAGCGTATATTTCCGGGTAGAAAAACTTCCCCACGAATTAGCCGATTCAACAAAAAATTCACGAGAAGGCTGAGAGCTGTCCATATTGATAATTGCACCAAAAGCACCACTTCCGGAAGAAGAAGTTCCCACTCCCCGCTGAATACTGATTGAATTCAAATTAGAAGCCATATCCGGCATATTTACCCAAAACACATTTTGAGATTCCGGGTCGTTTAACGGAACACCGTTTAATGTGATGTTGATATGGTCTTGCGCCACACCTCGAATCCGAATCGAAGAATAGCCTACTCCTGCTCCGGCATCACTGGTATTAATGACCGAAGTTGAATTTTGAATCAAAGAAGCAATGTCTTGCCCTAAATTTTTTTGAGTCAATTGTCTTTTTCCAATTTTTTCTGTGGTAATCGGTAGTTTTTGAATAATTTCTACCGTTTCAAGTTCAATGGAATCCATTTGTTCCGATTCCTGTGCAAAAACAAGCATTCCGCTCAGTAATGCACCTAAAAAAATCCTACGTTTCATTTTTATAAATTTTATAAATTAATGAAAGGTGGATTTACCCTGGTTTTGATTTCCTCTACACCAAAAAGCAGTTAAATTTCCGGAAATTCAACTTTATTTCATTCTTTTTTGTGTCGGGAAAAGTTTTTCAACTTCCCTTGGCGGCATTACCCGCCCAGGTTCACTGGGTATAATCTCAGCCTCTTTTTTAAGAAGCACCCCTTTCTGGTTATGCGGACAAAGCTATTAATTATTTAAGTTCCGGCAAAAGTTTTACTTATTTTTAATCGTCTTTTGTAACTTATACACAAAAACGACTACGAATGAGGCAAAGAATTTTTCACCTTTATAGCTTATAAAAAAATGATTAAAATTCGAGATTTAAATAAATCTTATAAAATGGGAAACAATTCCCTCCATGTACTCAAAGGAATTAACTTAGATGTGGAAGAAGGTGAATTTGTTGCCATTATGGGTACATCCGGTTCCGGAAAATCAACTTTACTGAATATTATAGGAATGCTTGATACGCATGATTCCGGTTTGTATGAATTGGGCAATGTCGTCATTGAAAAATTAACCGAAAAAAAAGCAGCCAATTATCGCAATAAATTTCTTGGATTTATTTTTCAATCGTATAATTTAATCAGTTTCAAAAATGTTTTGGAAAATGTGGCACTTCCTCTTTATTATCAGAAAGTAAGCCGAAGCAAACGCTCTGAAATTGCTTTGAGTTACTTAGAAAGAGTCGGTTTGACCAATTGGGCGCATCACATGCCCAATGAATTATCGGGTGGACAAAAACAAAGAGTTGCCATTGCACGAGCTTTGGCTGCCAAACCTAAATTATTATTGGCAGACGAACCCACCGGTGCTTTGGATTCCAAAACTTCGGCCGAAGTCATGCGGCTGATTCAGGAAATTAATGATGAAGGAAAAACAATATTGATGGTAACCCACGAAGACGATATTGCCAAAATGTGCAAACGAATCGTGCGTTTAAAAGACGGAATGATTATGAGCGATGAGCAAATTGAACAAAAAAGAGTAAGCTTAAGTAATCAAAAACCGGAGATTTGAAAAGAGACAATACTACAAAACACATTATACAGTAAAAAATGTTTGACATCGACCGTTGGCGGGAAATATATTCTTCTATAGCGAGTAATAAATTACGAACAATTTTATCGGGATTTACCATCTCTTTGGCTTTGTTTGTATTCATTGTTTTGTTCGGTATGGGGAATGGTTTACAAAATGGTTTTCAAAAAGAATTTTTCCAAGCCGGTGCGATGAATATGTACATTTACGGAACTCAAACTTCTGAATCCTATGCCGGTTATCAAAAAGGCCGTCAAATCAAATTAAAGAACAATGATTTGGATTTTTTAATTGAAAATCATTCCGACAAAATCAAATACATCAGCGGTGAATACAACCAAATGTTCTTAGTGAAAAATAAAGGAGAATCTGGAAATTATTCTGTAAAAGGAGTCAACGATTCCTATTTCGGTATGCTCAATATAGAACTTGAACAAGGTCGTTATTTGACTTTAGACGATTTAAAAAACAGAAATAAAACGATTGTCATCGGTCGAATGGTCGTTAAAGATTTAATGAAAGAAGAAAACGTCATCGGGCATTATTTACAGATGGGCGGCAGTATGTACGAAATCGTCGGTGTTTTTTCGAGCAAAAATAATGACGACAGAGAAGAACGAAATATTTATGTTCCAATTACGACTCTGCAAACCATTTACGGAAACGATGATTTGCCAAGTATCACCCTTGCTCCCATAGACGGTTTATCGACTTCGGAATTGGCTGATTTTGCCACTGCCGTAAAATCCGATTTAAAAGGCCGCCACAAAGTCAGTCCGACCGACCAAGCCGGAGTGCGAGTTTGGGACAGTTCCGAACAAATGAGTAACACCAATGCTTTTTTCTTTGTACTGACCCTTATTGTTTTTGTCATCGGAGGCGGAAGTTTAATCGCCGGAATTGTAAGTATAGGAAACATTATGGTGTTCAGCGTAAAAGAAAGAACCAAAGAAATCGGAATCCGAAAAGCTTTGGGAGCAACACCTTACAATATCATCACTTTGATTATGCAAGAATCCATTATGATTACTTTACTGTTTGGCGTAATTGGAATCTTAGCTGCTACTTTATTGGTTGAAAACATCAATGAAAGTTTGATAAGTTATTTTATCTACGATCCGGGTGTAAGTTCCGAATCGCTGATTTTAGCTTGTATCATTTTATTTGTTGCCGGATTTTTAGCCGGATTTTTACCTGCCCGTTATGCGGCAAAAATTAAACCTATTGATGCTTTAAGAGACGAATGATGAGACCGATATTATTTGACAGAGACGCTTGGGCAGAAGTATATGCCGCCATTCGCAAAAATAAAATGCGGACAATGCTTACTATGATTGGCGTTGCCTGGGGAATGTTTTTATTTGTGGCATTATTGGGAGCTTCGAGAGGTGTTCAAAACGGATTTGATAAAATTTTTGCCAATGCTGCTACCAACAGTTTATTTGTTTGGTTAGAAGAAACCTCCATTCCGTTTGAAGGGTATCAAAGAGGACGAAATTTAGAATTAAAAATTGATGACATTGATGCATTAAAATCACAATTTCCGCAGATTCAAAAAATCGCACCCCGAAGCCAAGCCGGAAATACAGTCGTTCAATACCAGGGAAAACATTCGAGTTTTTCAATTTCAGGCGATTATCCGGTTCAGAATGAAATGTTTAAAAAACCCATTATTTACGGACGTTTTATTGATGAAGATGATATTAAATACGGAAAAAAAGTATGCGTCATTGGAAAAGACATTCAAGATGAACTCTTTCCAATCAATGAAAATCCGGTTGGAAAAATGATTAAAATAGGTTCCGGAATTTACACCGTAGTAGGCGTTTACAAACAAGGAGCTATTTCATTTGGTCGAAGTAATGAAATTCATATTCCTTTCACCACTTTTCAACGGGTTTACAACCGAAACGGCGTAGTGAATTACGTGATTATCAATGCAAAAGACAATATTGACATTGCTGAATTTGAAAATGATGTTAAAGCTTTCCTGAAAAAAAGAAAAAACGTTCACCCCGAAGATACCAAAGCAATCGGTGGATTTAATTTGGGTGAAAAC
>JAVFAE010000051.1:0-10709 GCA_034002605.1 Weeksellaceae bacterium
ATGTTTTTGTTTGTGTTTTTTTTTTGTATAATTGATTATGTAAAATTGTATAATGTATTACACATACATTAGGTAAAACCATTCTCCCAGCCAGTTTCTGCTATTAAAGATTAATATCAAATACTGATGGTATCTTGTCTTTTTTTACTAGACAGGAGAGTAGAAGATGCCGGTTTATCTCGTACATAAGACGAGACCAGTCTTTTTTTTAAGTCTCATTATGTAAATAGTGAGTTTTTATTTTATGAAAAATGAAAAACTAATACTCAGTTTTATAGTTGTTTATTATACGGTTCAAGGATTGATACTTTAATAAGTGCATAGTAAAATTACTATCGGTTAAATCTACAGAATACGTTTGTCCGGGGAGCATTTCTTCTAAATAGTAGCTCTGATTGGAATTTTCAATTCTGAAAAGTATATTTTTTTGAAAAATAGGACTTTTTGCAGTTAATTTTCCATTTTTGAATTCAAACTCAATGGGTTCATCTTTTAGTTTCCAATTTTTAGGTTTATCCGGAACATAGATGTTTTGAGTATTTCGGAAATTTACATTGATGAAAAATTCATTTTTTCTGTTGGTTAACTCACTTAAATCTATTTTGGTAATTAATTTTCTGTTAGTCGTACTCGTAAAGTTGAATTTTTGTTCATGAAGTATATTTCCATCAAAATCAACGATTTCTAATTTTAAATTTTCGTGAATAGTTTCGTTCAAATCATTTACAATATAAATACCTAATTGATTATTTTTTTCTTCGGCAAAAAAGAGTTGTACGGGTTCAAATACTTTTTTTACCCGGTGTTGCAAAATTTTCCAATTCCCAAAAAAATCAATTCCCGACCAAGAAATCGAAGGCCAACAATCATTTAGTTGCCAATATAAACTCCCCATTGTATGTGGGGTATCTAAATTACTTCTGTGAGCTTCAATTGCATTTCCGATTCCGTAAGCTTGAAGTAATTGAGTAACAAAAGCATAATCTTCTTCATTTTCAGGTACCGGAAAATCTCTTTCCATATAAGTTTTTATGATGTCAAAACCTCTGGGATGTTTTTGATGATTTTTGAAATCATCAGAAGTTGTTGAGAATGAATTATTTTTATTGATGTATCGAATTACTTCCGGCGAAGGAAATGATTGAAAGCCAAATTCACTCATAAAGCGTGGTCTTTTTTGGAGTAAATCTTCAAAAGGATGTCCATCGTGCCAAATCCACCAATCATGTGCGTCACCTTCTGAAATGTAGCGTTCATCGCCTCGTCCAAATTTAGGCGAGCTTTCCCAATAAGGCAAATCAGTAAATTCATGTACAATTTCCGGTAAAATTCCATTGAATAATTTTTGATAATTCTCCCATATTTCTCTTTTATCAACTTCATTTCTTCCATCTTGCCAACCCCAACGATGCCAACCTTCGGAACTTTCATTATTTCCACACCAAAGTGCCATGGAAGCATGATTTCGTAAGCGTTTAACATTGTCAATTGCTTCTTGCCGAACATTTTCTAAAAATAATTCATCGCCCGGATACATTGCACAAGCGAACATAAAATCCTGCCAAACGAGAATTCCCTTTTCGTCGCATAATTCATAGAAATAATCATCTTCATAAATTCCGCCACCCCAAATTCGGAGCATATTCATATTGGAATCTTGAACATCATTCAGTAATTTTTCATAATTTTCTTTTTTTACCCAATTTTGAAAACTGTTTTGAGGAATGTAATTTGCACCTTTCATAAAAACCGGTTTTCCGTTCAGATTAAAATAAAAACTTTCTCCAAATTCATCTTTTTGGGTGATTAACTCAATGGTTCTCAATCCCTTTTTGATTGTTTTTTCTTCGATTAAATTATTTTGCAAATCTTTGATTTGAATTTTGAATTCATATAAATAGGCGTTGCCTAAACCGTTTGTCCACCAAAGTTTTGGATTTTGAATTTCTATTGGAATTTTAAAAATTTCCATATTGGAATTTATGCCAGATTCTTTTTCAACTTTTAATTGATTATTCACATAAATTTCAGTCTTTAGCATTCCTTTACTTGAATTTTTCAATTCAATTTCTACGCTTACATCAGCTTTTTCTTGGGTTAAATTTATTTGTTTAATATAAACATCTTCAATCTTCGTATTGTTCCAAAAATTGATATAAACATTTCGCCAAATCCCAAGTGTATTGTATTCAGGTCCCCAATCCCAACCGTATTGAAATTGTGCTTTTCGGGTAAAAATGCGATTTCCTTCGGGAAGTTCATACGGAATTTGTTTTTTCTTTTGTTCTTCAATGATTTTTGTAGGTGTAAACTCAATGCGTAAATTATTCTTCTTTTTTAATTGTTTTTTGACATCAATTTTCCAAATTCGGAAAGCATTATTGGATTCTAAAATCAATTCATTATTTAAAAAAACTTTTGCATAGGTATCCAATCCTTCAAAAACCAATTCTGAATTATTGGTTTTGAGTTGGCTTTGTGTTAATTCAAATTCAGTTTGATAAATCCAATTTCTATCGGCAATCCATTGTAAATCTTGCTCATTATTTCCAATGAAAGGATGTGGAATTAATCCATTTTCATACAAATCGGTATGAATTGAATTTGGAATTTGAGTAGGATACCACAGATTACTTCCTTTTTCGCTGAATTTCCAATTTTGATTGAGTTGGAATGAAGTATTTTGCCCTAAAAGAAAGACATAGAAAAAACAGATTAGTATAAATAGATTCTTTTTCAATTTTCAGAATTTTGGACTAAATATCATATTTTTGCTTTAGAATTCACAAGGAATGCATAGAATTATTATTTACAGTATTTTTTTCTTATTCTTTAATTCCGGGACGATAATTCGTGAATTTTAATAGAAAAACAGTTGTTTTTTGGATTTAACAGTTTTTATTGAGTAACAATATATTTTTGAAAATGAAAATAGTATTACTTTCTGATACACATGCTTATATAGATGATAAAATACTGAAATATGCCGGACAAGCTGATGAAATCTGGCATGCAGGTGATATTGGTGATTTGAAAGTAACCGATGCTTTAAAAGAAAAAGCTAAACTTCGTGCTGTTTTTGGAAATATTGATGGTACTGAAATTCGGAAAGAATTTCCTTTGCATCAAAGGTTTACAGTTGAAGGATTGAACGTTTGGATAACTCATATCGGTGGTTATCCGGGAAAATATAATCCTGCAATTCGGGAGGAACTTCAAAAAAATCCACCGGATTTATTTATTTGCGGACATTCTCATATTTTAAAAGTGATACCCGATCGGAAATTAAACTTGATTCATCTAAATCCGGGTGCATGTGGTATTTATGGCCAACACCAAGTTCGTACTTTGCTTCGGTTTGAGATTGAAGCTTCTGAAATTAAAAATTTGGAAGTAATTGAATGGCCAAGAAAGTAAATTATTGTTTAATTTTTTAAAAAGCAATAAAGAATAAATTTTTGTGTTTTAACTATTGAATGTAAGAGTCGGAAATTTTTATTTTTGTATTTTGCGCCCCTTAATTCCATTCAAGACTAAGAAATTGAAAATTAAATAGAGATTCACTTATTTTGAAATTTAGATTTGCAATAATAACCGGTTTAATCGGTGTTTTGAGTACGGCTCAAGTTACTCGTAAATATTCTAATGAATTTTTAAGCATTGGAGTAGATGCCAGAGCTTTTGCGATGGGAAATGCGGTTGTGGCAAACATTGGCGATGTGAATGCTGCTTATTGGAATCCTGCCGGTTTAACTGAAGTTTATTTTGCTCCTCAGTTTTCAGCTATGCACGCCGAATATTTTCAATCTATTGCAAAATACGATTATGTTGCTGCTGCTATGCCAATTGGAAAAGAAGCTGCAGTGGCACTTTCATTGTATCGGTTTGGAGTGGATGATATTTTGAATACAACTGAATTAATTGATGCTCAAGGAAATATAGATTATGACCGGATTTCAAAATTTTCAACGGCAGATTATGCTTTAAGTTTGAGTTATGCCGGATTTTTCTTTGGAAATTCAGATTTAGCGGTAGGAGCCAGCGCAAAAGTAGTGTACCGTCATATTGGAAAGTTTGCCAAATCCTTTGGTTTTGGAATTGATTTAGGATTTCAATACCGTACGCCCGATCAGTTTTATTTTGGATTGATGGCTCGTGATATTACAACAACTTTCAATGCTTGGTCAATCAATGAAAAAGAATTGAATACAATAACGGTTACAGAACCGGGAACGGGAAATCAACAAACGGTGAATGAAGTTCCGGAGGAAACCATTGAATTGACTTTGCCAAAACTTCAATTGGGAGTAGCAAAAAATTTTCAGATAAACGATGCTTTTAATGTTTTGGGTGAATTTGACTTAAATTTTCAATTTGCTCAAACCAATGATTTGGTTTCAACCGGATTTTTAAGTTTTTCTCCTTCTTTAGGTGTAGAAGTTGGATATGATGATATGGTTTTTTTGCGAGGAGGAGTCAATAATTTTCAAAATGAACGAACTTTTGACGACAAGAAAAAACTTTCCTTTCAGCCCAATATTGGAGTAGGATTTAAGTACAGCGGAATTTCCATTGATTATGCTTTCACCAATGTAGGTAATCAAAGTATTGCGCTGTATTCCAACATCATATCCGTAAAAGTGGATTTGGATGCTTTTCAATAAAAATCAAGGATTATAATCGGTAATAAATACCAAAATTAGCAACTCCGCGGTAACCAAAACCTAAATTGGCAAATCCACCGAATTTTTTTCCGAAACTAAGCCCTAAAGGAGTGATTTGAAAATCAAAAACAGAATCACCTGAAGTAAATTTTTTCCCGGATTCTTTTTCTGTAAATTCAGAATCAGTATAAGTTAATCCCAAACCAATCAAGCCATACAATCGAAAATATTCTTTTTTTAAATAATTTAACCCGACTTCTCCTGCAAAAGTATAATAGCTGTACGATTGTTTTCCGTAATTAACATCATTCGCAATCACATCATACTCAGAGCCATTATATACAATTGTTGCTCCAAAAAACCAAGAATTTTTAGGTGTATAAGCATACGATAGATGAATTCCTCCTTTTGATTTTTGATTTTTTAAATTTGTATCTGAAAACACGATGTCTCCACCTATTTCAAATGCAATAATCTGAAAAACATCGAAAATCTGACTGGTACTTGCTAAGGCATAACCGACAGAAAGTTGATGTTCGCGTTCTTGTGAGTAAGAGTAAGTTCCACAAAATAAAATACATAAAAAGAAAATAATTTTAATTCTCATACAAAAGTTTTTTAGTACTCAATTATTGGTAAATGCTGGCTAAGATAAAGAAAGTATATAGAACAGTGAAATGCTTATTTGTTAAAAACCATAAGAAAAAAATTTTAGAGTTTCCTTTCTTTTCATAAAAGAATTCGTAATTTGGAAACGATATTTAACTCTAATACCTGAACAGATGAGAAAGTATTTTATTCTCTTTTTTTTGATTTATCAATTTTGTCTGCTTTTTGGGCAAACGAATGAAATCAAACAGCTTAAAAAAGAACTTAAGAAAAATCCGGATAACTTAGAATTATTGTTGAAAATCAGCAAATCATTTGATGTAGTAAATACCGATAGTTCCATTTTTTATGCTGAAAAAGCTTTAAATCTAGCAAAGAAAAATCATTTAGAATTAGGAAAAAGTTATGGTGCATTGGGGTATAGCCTTTATATGGGCTATCAGTATGACAGTGCAATTGTCAACCTAAATAAATCCATACAGTATAGTAAAGATGAAAATTATAAAGGAGGAATTTATGCAATTTTGGCTTTTATATATTACCAAAAAAGAGAAATAGAAACTGCAATTGATTATGCGAATAAAGCGGAAGCTTCACTTAGTAATGACATTAGTTCACCGGAAAACACATTGAACCATTTACGTTTAAATACAGTCAGAGCGAATATCAACCAAACCATTGGAGATTATGAAACAGCTTATTTCTATGGAGAAAAAGCATTAAATATTGCCGAAGAACTCAAAGATTCTACTCGAATTCTCCGAATTTTAAATTCTATCGCCACTACGCATGACCGAAATTTACAGCGTGAAAAAGCAATTGAAATTTATAAAAAAATTCTGACAAGCCCTTATGTGAAAAAAGAAAGTAATACAGACATTGCAATTTGGAATTATAATTTAGCGAAAACATATTTAAAATTAAATAAAACAGACAGTGCAGAAATTTATTTAAATGAAGCGTATAACTTATTGTCTTCTAATCCAAAACATTTTACATTTGCTTCGGTTCTAATGACTCAAGCTCAGATTCTGATAGATAAGTTTCTCTTTTATGAAGCTTCCGAAAAATTAGATAAAGCTTTGGCTATTTACAAAGAAAAAGGAATTTCAGGTAGGATGGGAGAAGTTTATTTTTGGCAAGGAAAATTATATTATGTGAAACAAGATTTTCCAACGGCTCGATTTTATTTTGAAAAAGCCAAAACTCTTTTTGAAGAAAATAATCTTTTGCAGGAATTAAGTGGAACGTATTTTTATTTATACGAAATGAGCGAAAAAGACCAAAACTATAAGGATGCTTTACAGTATTTAAAACACTATAAATCCGTTCGAGATTCTTTGTACAATAATGAAAAATTAGCTCAAACAACCCATTTTGAAATTCGTTACCAAACAGCAAGGAAAGAAACGCAAATTAATCAGCAACAATTGGAAATTGAGAAGCAAAAACGAAATGTAAACTTAGCTTATATGGGCGGTGGCTCTGCTTTGGCTCTGTTTGCTTTCTCTGTTTTTTTATATCGAAATAAACAAAAACACAAAGAATTAAAACAACAGAATAACTTGCTTGAATTACAACAAAAATTAGTCGAATCGGAATTGAGTACATTGAATAATCAACTGAATCCGCATGAAATGAAAAATCTTTTAGCGAGTATTTCTCCTGAAATTCAAGAAAAAGCACCGGATTCTTATCGACGCATGATTAAACTGTTAAATGTAACCAAAGCCAGTTTGAACAATTCTATTACCGAATCTTTAGAAAACCAGTTGGAACAAATTGAAGATTTTATTTCTCTTCAAAAAACTATGCTTTTTATGCCGATACATTTTGAAATTCAAAATAATTTAGAAAATTCTCAAATTCAAATCCCAAGATTATTATTAAAGAATTTAGTAGAAAATGCAGTAAAACATGGAATTTCTAAAAGTGAAAAAGGAGGAGAAATCTTTGTAAATGTTACAGAAAAGGAAGATTATATTTTACTTAAAGTGAGTAATAGCGGAGAGAAAATAAATAATATAAAAAACAGTTCTGATACCGGAATTGGACTAAGTACCTATCAAAAATTATTTTCAACTCTGAATCAAAGAAATGAAAAAAAAGCGTATTTAAAATTACTGGAAGAAGACGACAAAACGATTGTTAAAATTCAAATTCCATTAAATTATAAATATATTTAAATTTCAGATTTTATACTTAAAAAGACTTTTGGCATAATTCTTTTAAAATATCTTAAAAGAATTAGCTTGTAAATTGTACTTTTGTAAAACTTTCAAATAAAAAAATGAATTACAATACAACAAGAAAATCATTGATTATACCGGAATACGGTCGCCATATTCAAAAAATGGTAGATTATTGCCTAACATTAGAAGAAGAAAAAGATCGAAACGATTTTGCACAGGTTATCGTCGATGTGTTGGGAGATTTAAACCCACATTTGCGTGATATACCTGATTTTCAGCATAAATTATGGGATCAACTTTTTATCATGTCTAAATTTAAATTAGATGTAGATTCTCCATTCCCAAAGCCAACACAGGAAACGGTTTACAGTCGTCCGAACAAAGTAAATTATCCGGGAAGCGAATACAAATACAAATATTACGGCAAAAACATTCGCAGCATGATTGATGTTGCCTTAACTTGGGAAGGAGATAAACGTGAAGGAATCGTTATGGTCATCGCCAATCACATGAAAAAATGTTATTTACTTTGGAACAAAGATACTGTGGAAGACAGCACAATTTTCACTCATTTGTATGAACTTTCAGATGGGAAAATTGATTTACGCAAGTCAGAAGAAACCTTGCTTCCTAACGAAAGACTTTTAGCCGGAAGCCCTGTAACTTCACACAAAAAGAAAAATAAACGAAATAAAAAACACAAATAATCTGTCCTAAAATGGCTGTATTTCAGATAGAAGGAGGAAACCGACTGAGTGGTGAAATCGTTCCTCAAGGAGCAAAAAACGAAGTACTTCAAATTTTATGTGCCGTACTTTTAACCGATGAACCTGTTCGTATCAATAATATACCCGATATTCGAGATGTCAATCGTTTGATTGAGATTTTAGGTAATTTAGGTGTAAAAACACAAAAAAATGCAAATGGTGATTTTACTTTTCAAGCTGATGATATTCGCTTGGATTACATTCACACCAAAGAATTTAAAAAAGACGGAGCAGCTTTGCGAGGTTCTATTATGTTGATGGGACCACTTTTGGCTCGTTATGGAAAAGCTTATATGCCCAAACCCGGTGGTGACAAAATCGGAAGAAGAAGATTGGATACACATTTTAAGGGATTCATTGATTTGGGAGCTAATTACCGTTTTGAAGAAGGCGAAGATTTTTACGGAGTAGAAATTGACGAAAAAAAAGGCTTACAAGGAACATATATGTTGTTGGAAGAAGCTTCCGTAACCGGAACAGCCAATATCATTATGGCAGCCGTTTTGGCAAAAGGAAAAACTGTGATTTACAATGCAGCTTGCGAACCCTATTTGCAACAATTATGTAAAATGTTAGTTCGGATGGGAGCTAAAATTCAAGGAATTGGTTCGAATCTTCTCACAATTGAAGGTGTAGAATATTTAGGAGGAACCGAACACACCGTTTTACCGGATATGATTGAAATCGGGAGTTGGATTGGCTTAGCTGCTATGACAAAATCAGAATTGACGATTAAAAATGTTTCATGGGAAAATTTGGGTGTGATTCCGAATGTCTTCCGAAAAATGGGAATTACAGTCGAAAAAAGTAAGGACGACATCATCATTCCGGCACAAGAAGAATATGAAATTCAAAAATTCATGGATGGTTCCATTCAAACCATTTCTGATGCACCTTGGCCGGGCTTTACTCCGGATTTAATCAGTATCGTTCTGGTAGTTGCGACTCAAGCTAAGGGAAGTGTTTTGGTTCATCAAAAAATGTTTGAAAGCCGTTTATTTTTTGTCGATAAATTAATTGATATGGGGGCTCAAATTATTTTATGCGATCCGCATCGTGCTACGGTAATTGGATTAAATCACCAAGTACCTTTAAAAGGAACGACCATGAGTTCGCCCGATATACGAGCCGGAATTTCTTTGTTGATTGCTGCACTTTCTGCCAATGGAAAAAGCGTAATTCACAATATTGAACAAATCGATCGTGGTTACGAAAAAATAGATTCACGATTAAGAGCTATTGGTGCCAACATTATTCGAGCTTAAAAAACAATAATGCAAGAGATATTTGATGC
The DNA here is from genome assembly GCA_034002605.1 of Weeksellaceae bacterium. GTDB lineage: Bacteria > Bacteroidota > Bacteroidia > Flavobacteriales > Weeksellaceae > Moheibacter. The sequence continues at coordinate 9,527 of JAVFAE010000051.1, forward strand.
AATAATAGGCTTTGTAAGTCGTCCGGACAAAGCGGTAAAACATTTGTTTGAACAATATGGTAATTGGATTTATCTGGTATTGTTTATTCAAATCTTTGCCGAAACCGGACTGATTTTTTTGATTTTCTTCACCGCATTTTTGCCGGGGGATGCGCTCTTGTTTGCTTTGGGGATGATTGCCGCAAGTGAAGAGAGTGGAATGAAAATCGAAATCCTGATTCCATTGTTGATGTTGGGTGCCCTTTTGGGAGACAATTTCAATTATTTTATTGGGAGAAAGTTTGGATATTGGATTTTACAAAAAGAAGATACCCGTTTTTACAAGAAAAAATACTTGAAAAGGGCGATGAGAATCTTCAAAACGAGAGGAAAAAGAGCCATCATCATCGCTAGATTCACACCGGTGATTCGTACTTTGATTCCTTTTGTTTGTGGAATTTTCAACTTAAAATACAGAGTATTTTTAGGCTATAGCTTAGTGGGGGCAATTGTTTGGGTTGCCGGTATTATCTTGATTGGGTATTTCTTGGGACGAATTAAATTTGTAGAAGAAAACCTGGGGTGGTTTATCTTGCTCATCATTGTTTTGGCTAATTTACCTACGATTTCTAAAATGATTAAAACCCGATTTGAGCGAGTGAAAAGATTCAAAAAAATCATGGAAGAAAGAGACCGATGAGACAATTTGGATTGATTGGGAAAAATATTTCGTACTCATTTTCTGAAAAATATTTTTCTGAGAAATTTAAAAAAGAAGGAATTACAGATTGTTCTTATCGGATTTTTGATTTAGAAAATTTGAATGGAATAGATGATTTTATTCAAACAGAAAAATTAAAAGGTTTTAATGTAACTATTCCTTACAAAGAAAAAATACTACCTTTTTTAGATGAATTAAGCCCGGAAGCAGAGGAAATCGGAGCAGTAAATTGCGTTCATCTTGTGAACGAAAAAAAAATCGGACATAATACGGATTCCTATGGTTTTGAAAAATCATTGAAAACTTTATTAAAACCACAACATCAAAAAGCATTGATTTTGGGAGATGGAGGAGCATCGAAATCAGTAAAATATGTGTTTAAAAAATTAAAAATTGAATATTTAACCGTTCATCGAAAAGGAAGTTTCTTTTATTCGGATTTAACAAAGGAAATCATTGAAAATCATTTATTAATCGTTAATT
>JAVFAE010000052.1:0-10708 GCA_034002605.1 Weeksellaceae bacterium
TTTCTTTATTTCAAATCTTTCCAAAGAATTCCCCTGAATGACTTATACAAAATCACGTTTTGGCAGATTTTCACTAAGTTCTTTAACTAAATCTTCCAAAGAAGCTGTTTTCTTTCCTTTTTTGCTTAACGCTATCAGTTCTTTAGCTTGATTAACGGTGAACTTATACCATGTAATTCCTCCTTCTTTGTAAGCAAACCACATTTCATGCTTGAAAACATCAATTTTCATGCAATGAACTTGTCCTTTTTCAGTTTCAAAAGTACTTTCCATAGGAGGAAAATCATCCAAAGCATCCAAATAAGAATCTAATTCAAAATTCAAACAACATTTCAGTTTCCCACATTGTCCGGCTAATTTTTGAGGATTAATAGAAAGCTGTTGATAACGAGCAGCCGACGTATTAACTGAACGAAAATCTGTTAACCAGGTGGAACAGCAAAGTTCTCTGCCGGATGAACCGATTCCTCCGATTTTAGCTGCTTCTTGTCGGTATCCGATTTGCTTCATTTCAATTCGGACACCAAAAGTTGATGCATATAATTTGATTAACTCACGGAAATCCACTCGCCCTTCGGCTGTATAATAAAAAATTGCTTTAGTTCCGTCTCCTTGAAACTCTACATCGCTGATTTTCATTTCCAATCCCAAACTATAAGCGAGTTTTCGGGCTTCTTTTTTAACAGTATCTTCTTTTTTACGGGAAATCTGCCAGGTTTCAATGTCTTTTTCGTTTGCTTTTCTATAAATCTTTCGAATTTCTTCTGAATCTTCTCTTACTTTCTTTTTCCGCATTTGAATCCGTACCAGTTCTCCGGTCATTGTAATATTTCCTATATCATGACCGCTCTGAGCTTCTACGGCGATGGTATCACCCACATATAAAGAGAGATTATTTGTGTTTCTAAAAAAGGATTTTCTATCGTTTTTAAATCGGACTTCAACACAATCAAAAGTGCTTTGTCCCTGAGGTAACATCATATTTGACAACCAGTCAAATACCGGGAGTTTCCCATTGCTGCTGCAGGATCCACCACAACCTCCTCCGCCTGTTCCGCAATTTGCACAACTCATAATTAATTTTTATATATAACGTACAAAGATAGGAAAATTATGAGTTTTATATGGAAAATATCATATTTTGAAAACTTCTGAAAATTGATAGGTTGCATCTAACCGAACTCCTTTTTCTGTTTTTTTAACAGTAGCTAATTGATGATGTGCATCATGTTCAAAGAAGAAAATATAATTTTCCGTTACTGATTTTTGTAGAAATTCACCTTTTTCCTGCAAAGTCAAAAGTGGACGAGTATCGTATCCCATCACATAAGGAAGAGGGATATGACCGCAAGTTGCGAGTAAATCGGCGACATAAACAAGGTTTTGGTTTTTATACTTTATAATTGGAAGCATTTGTTTATCGGTATGTCCATTCACAAAAAGAATATCAAATCCTAAGGGTGAATTTTCCAAATGATTTCCTGATTTCGGAAGTTCGATGAATTTTAGCTGTCCTGATTCTTGAATCGGTAAGAAGTTCTCAGTCAGAAAGGAAGCTTTTTCTCTTGCATTCGGGTGAATTGCCCATTCCCAATGAGCTGCATTGCTCCAATAGATGGCGTTTTTAAAACTTAATTCGTATTTTTCTTTTTTTGAATTCCATTGTGTGGCACCTCCGCAATGGTCGAAATGAAGGTGAGTCAAAAAAACATCGGTTATATCGTCTTTTGTAAATCCATATTGGTTTAATGAGTTTTCTAAATCATAATTTCCCCATAAATCATAATAACTAAAAAACTTTTCAGATTGTTTGTTTCCAATTCCGCAATCAATTAAAATTAAGCGATTTCCATCTTCAATCAACAAAGCACGCATTGCCAATTCGATTTTATTTTGACTGTCTGCCGGATTGGTTTTTTGCCAAATACTTTTAGGAACTACACCAAACATAGCTCCTCCGTCTAATTTGAAGTTTCCGGTTTCAATGGGATATAATTTCATTTCATAATCGATTTTAAAATAAAGCAATTTAGTATTTATCGCTGAAAGTAAAAAATCTGCAAATAAAATGAATTTTAAATGTGTTGATTATTATATTCTTTTTAAAACAGTAAAATGAAATAATAGTGTTTTGCAATTTCTTAATTACAAAAAAGCACCAATTAAATTAGTTCAATTGGTGCTTTTAATTTCTTATAAGAGATGCTTTTAAAGTCTTGCAAAAACAAGAATGAATGCTTCGTCTTCTTCTTCTTCATCCAAACTATAAATCTTTAGCTTGGTAGAAGTCAATTCTTTAATAAGTACAGAATCTCCTGTTTGTTCACCTAATTCAAATCCAATAAGCACGTCGCCTTCAATTGAATAAGTTCCGGTAGTGATTTCCTGAATACAATCTTCTTCATATTGCTCGGTTCTAAAGGTTCCATCAGCAAAAAATTCAACTTCAGTAAAATTTTTTCCCGGACATAGTTGAGAAATATTAATTAAAAATTCCTCGTTATCTTCCATTAAATAACCCACTTGAGTCATATTCCACTTTCCAACGATACTTTGGGTAGCTCCGGAGTCATCATCATCACTACTACAAGATGTTACAAATCCAAAACTCAGAACGAACATTAATAAATAAAAAATTGATTTTTTCATAGTAAATTGTTTTAATAAATTTTGGGCGAAAGCATAAAAATAATTTGGTTAGTTAAAGTTTTATATTTTCTTTTTTTATTACATACAATTTTTAAACTGAAAATAGAAGAATTACATCATTCCTTCTCCTTCCATTTCCATACTATCATTAGCATTCTGGTCTCTTTGATTTCTTCTTTGGTCGCGTTTGCTTTGATTAAATCGATAAGTAAATGATATATTCACAGAGCGTACATTCCATCTGAACTTACTGTCCATATAGAAATCTTCACCAAATGAAGACATTTTGAATTGTCTTGAATTCAATACGTCCCGAACACTGGCTGTTAAAGTTGCATTATCATTAAACAAATCTTTACTCAATGATAAATCCACTCCGTAACCCGGTTTTCTTTCGCTCTGTGCTGTTTTATTTCCGGCTCTGTACATTCCTGAAATTTGTAAATTGATTTTAGCCGGCAAAGTAAATGTATTGCTGATTCTTCCAAACCAACTGAATCCATCTCCATTAAAATTTGTTGTTCGGGTAATGATTTCTCCGTTTGAGTTTGTACTGCTTTCGCTGTATTTTCCTTTGGTTGTGTAACCATATAAATTAACGTTACCCATCAAATTCCACCATCTAAATGGGCGATAAGTAAAAGTTAAATCACCTCCATAACGCTCATCTGTTCCGACGTTTATCGGTCTTGAAATCAATACGCCCATTTCATTAATGGATTGATATCGCTGAATATTGTCAGTAGTTCTCGAATAATATACATTCGGTGTAAGCATGAATTTTCCCATTTTAGTTACATAAGACAATTCATACGAATCAGTATATTGAGGATCTAAAGCAGGGTTTCCCACTCGCATATTTCGATTATCGGAATAAGACATATAAGGAATTAAATCCCAACCTCTTGGTCTTCGGATTCGCCGACTGTAACTAAGTTGTAATTGGTCTTGATTTAAGAATTCATAATTTAAAAATAAACTTGGAAAGAAATCGGTATAGTTCTTCTTAACCGTGCTGTTATTGTAAATGGATTCTACGGTAATATCTGAATTCTCCAATCGTAATCCGGCAAAAAATGAAAATTGTCCAAATGCTCTTCCATACTGTGCATAAGCTGCATATACATTTTGTTTATTATCGGTTCGATTCGCATAATTGTCATTCGGAATCCATGAGTTTCCTACTAAACTATCTACTTTAAAATCGGTCAGAGTTCCGGATAATTCACCTCTTAAACCAAATTCAAATCGACCTTTTTCTGCGAAAGGATATACATAATCTGCTGATATAATCACCCGATTTCGTTTTTCTTCACTTATCGATTTTTCTCTGGAATCAACAAAATCACCTATTTCTCTAAACACTCCATTTTCTGTTTCTTTGGAATAATTAACTCGGGCATCTACGTTCAATTCATGACCTTTTGTGTCAAATTCATGTTTGAAGCTAAGATTTCCATCAATTCCGTAATCATCTTCTGTTTCATCTTGAATTCGAGAAGAAGAAGCTAATAGGTTTTTATTGGAATCAAAATCGAGATAAGTAATGTCCGATTTGCTTTTATTATCGCCATTTCTAAAAGCTCCGGAAAGTGTAAATGTACTTTTTTCGTCCAAATAAAATTCACTTCCCAATAAAATATTGAATCCGTTATTTATTCGTTTTCCTTTTCCGGTCATGTCCTCGTAACGTGGAGTTCCGTCAGAGCCAAATCGAGTGGTATAAGTACTTCGGCGGTTTTCCCGTTCTGCATAACGATAACCTAAATTTGTAAATAAATTCCACTTTTCAGTACGGTAATTCAGATTAGCTGAAACTCCGGCTGTTGCCGGAATCCCACCGCTCACATTCACAGAGCCATTTATTCCTTTTAATTTTCCTTTTTTAAGAATAATATTGATAATTCCGGCACTTCCTTCAGCTTCAAATCGGGCAGAAGGATTGGTTACAATTTCAATTCTTTCTACTATATCTGCCGGTAAGCTTTTCAAAGCATCTGCTACATTGGAAACACCAATCAGAGAAGATGGTTTTCCGTCAATCAGAATTCGTACATTTTCGTTTCCTCTCAAACTTACATTCCCTTCTCCGTCCACTTCAACCGAAGGCACGTTTTCCAATGCTTCGGATAAAGATGCTCCTTTTGCCATTGGGTCTTTGGATAATTCATAGACTTTTTTGTCTAACTCCATCCGATACACTTGTTCATCTCCGGTGATGTTTATACCTTCTAATGCGACAACATCTTCCGTTTTTAATTCAAAAATTCCTAAATCTTCATTTTTTGTAACCTGAATTGCTCGTTCTATGGTAATTCCCATAAAAGTTTCTATAACGAGTAAATAATTTCCCGGAACAGCTTCTAATTCAAATTCTCCTTTTGAGTTGGTAATTCCGGAATTTATTTCATCAAAAGATTCCGGGTCAAGAAGTAATGCAGTTGCGTATTCTTGAGGGATTTTCTGAGAATCTTGTACCTTTCCTTTTACTGTAAAATTTTGTGCATTCAAAAATGAGACGGCAATCAAAAATGCCGCAGATAGAATTTTTTTGGCTAACATTGTTTTTATTTTATTCAATAAAAATGCCTTCTATTTAGGAAGGCACTATATATAATCTTTTGTTTTCAATTAATTATTTGACCTCAAGCTTGCTTTTTCTACTTTTTCCTGATCTCTTCTTTCATTAATTTTTTTCACTTTTTCTAATTGTTTCGGAGTAAGAACTGCTTGAATTGATTTCTCTTTACGGTCATTGATTTCTTTCAAATCTTTGTTTGTCGCTTTGGAACGAATCGCAATTGCTTCTTCTTTTGCTTTTTCATTAATTGCCTCAATCTGGGCAATTTGATCAGCTGTCAATTCTAATTCTGCACTCCATCTGTCAAAATTTGTCACAACTTCGGTGGTATGAAGTTTTGAATCTGTTTTTTGCTGAGCATTTGAGAATCCTACAAATGCTAAGACAGCAGCTAAAAATAAAATGTTTCTCATCTTTGTTGATTTTTTAATTAATTATCCAATATTAAGCCAAATGTAAAGGCGAATATAATAATATTTTGTTAAATTTTAATAGGCTTTTGCAAAAAGAACTTTAAATTTTGCTTGTTTTCCAGAATAAATATCAGTTTTGTTTTCTAAATCTGTTTCTCCAAAAGGAATACAGCGAATGGTTGCTTTTGTTTCTTCCTTAATTTTTTCTTCCGTTTCCGAATTCCCATCCCAATAAGCTGAAACAAAACCACCTTTATTTTCAATTACATCCTTAAATTCTTCATAAGTATTTACTTCTGTAGTATGTGTTTCTCTGTAATCTTTTGCTTTTTTAAAAATACTTTCTTGAATTTCTTCTAATTTCATCGGGATAAGTTCACTTAATCCTTCTAATTTTTCAAATGATTTTTCCAAAGTATCTCTTCTTGCCATTTCTACTTGTCCTTTTTCCAAATCACGCGGTCCGATAGCAATTCGCAAAGGAATTCCTTTCAATTCATATTCATTGAATTTCCATCCCGGCTTCATTTTATCATCATCATCAAATTTAACCGAAATCCCTTTTTCTTTTAATTCTTTCATTAATTTTTCAGCTGTTTCAGAAATTGCATTTTTTTCATCTTCATTTCTGTAAATTGGAATTATAACCACCTGAATGGGTGCTAATTTTGGCGGAAGAACTAATCCATTATCATCTGAATGTGTCATAATTAAAGCACCTATCAAACGTGTTGAGACTCCCCAAGAAGTTGCCCAGACATAATCTAATCCTCCTTCTTTATTAGCAAATTTTACATCAAAAGCTTTTGCGAAATTTTGTCCTAAAAAGTGTGAAGTTCCGGCTTGAAGAGCTTTTCCATCTTGCATTAAAGCTTCTATGCAATATGTTTCAACTGCTCCGGCAAAACGTTCATTCGGTGTTTTTAATCCTTTTATTACCGGAATCCCCATAAAACCTTCAACAAAATCGGCATAAACATCCAACATTTTCTCAGTTTCTTCTATTGCTTCATCTTGAGTTGCATGAGCCGTATGTCCTTCTTGCCACAAAAACTCAGCTGTACGCAAAAATAACCGGGTACGCATTTCCCAACGTACAACATTTGCCCATTGGTTAACTAAAATAGGCAAATCACGATAGGATTGAATCCAATTTTTATAAGTACTCCAAATAATGGCTTCAGAAGTAGGGCGAACAACCAATTCTTCTTCTAATTTTGCTTCCGGGTCAACCATTAATTTTCCTTTATTATCCGGGTCATTTTTTAATCGGTAATGCGTTACTACAGCACATTCTTTGGCAAAACCTTCTGCATTTTTTTCTTCTGCCTCAAACAAACTTTTAGGTACAAACAATGGAAAATAGGCATTTTGATGTCCGGTTTCTTTAAACATTCTATCTAATTCTGCCTGCATTTTTTCCCAAATTGCATAACCGTAAGGTTTAATAACCATACAGCCTCTCACTTTGGAATTTTCCGCCATTCCGGTTTGAACTACTAACTCATTGTACCACTTTGAGTAATCCTCACTTCTTGATGTTAATTTTGCCATTTCTCTTTACTGTTAAAGCGTCTTATTTAAATTTTAATTGGCATAATAATTGCCACTTTATAATAAATCCCTTATTTTTATACTTTGAAATTCAAAAAACGGGATGGCAAATTTAAATAATACTAATCGTAAAATGGCAAAAATGAGCAAAGTTTACTTAAATCCTCAAAAAATCTTCAAATATCTGGGTATCCTTATCATGAGTTTTGGAGTAATCTCTTGTACTCCGTCGCAAACATTAACTTCAAGTGGAGAAACTGACGGAGTTTATTACAGTCCATCAAAAGATGGGCGAGTAGAGTCTTCTTATTCTTCCTCTTCTGCCCAAGATTACGATATAAAAGTAGGTAGCCCTTACTTTGATGCAAATAATAACGGAGCAGAAGATTTTTATTATAATACTGAAACAAATAATCAAGATCAAGGTTCTACTAATATAAATATTTATAATAATGGTTTAGGTTCTAATCTTTATTCATATTCAAGCGGCACTGATTGGGGACGTTATGAAGGCGTAGATATTACAATTAACAATTACGGCTGGTCAGGATTCGGATATAGCTCTTGGGGCTGGGGTTGGGGATGGAATTCTTATTATCCGGGTTATTACGGTTGGTATTATCCTCGCTGGCATGGCTATTATTATCCTTATTGGGGAGGATATTATGGTTATTATGGCTCTCCTTACTGGGGTGGTTATTACAATTATCCTTATTATTGGGGAGGATATTACGGCTATTACAACAATTATTGGAACAACTCTTATTATTACCGAGGAACGAGGGTTCGGCCGGGAATTCGTCCGGGCAATGGTTTTGCTTACAATGGCAATGCTCACAGACAAGCTACTCCTTATAGAGCAACATCAAATCAAACGAACATAAGACCTACCCGAAATGCTAACAATTCAGTTAATCAATCGTCTAGTGGTGTTCGTACAACAAATTCTAACACTACCCGACCAGTTAGAAATGTCAGAACAAACGAAACCAATTCAAATAATACCCGAACAAATAATCCAAATGTTCGAGGAACGACCAACACTCCTCGTAATACAGAAAACGTACGGACTTCTAACTCATCCGGAAACAATGAAATGATTAATGTACGTCCTATTCGGACTACTGCTCCACCAAACACAAAACCAAATTCTCCAAGTCGGAATAGTCCAAATGTAAACACAAGCCCTCGGACTAATAATTCTAGCACTCGTACAAATACTAATAACAACTATAATTCGACTCCGAGAAATTCTAATTCATCCCCCAGCTATTCTCCATCACCTTCAACACGAAACAACAGTAGTTCAAGTAATATGGGGAGTGGAACAAGAAGTTCGGGAAGTAGTAGCGGAACACGTTCAGGTGGAAGAAGATAATAATTGTATTACAAAAAATTAATTTCCAAAAATAAAATTAATGAAAAAATTAGTTTTCAGTTTACTTTGGTTAGCAGGTATAACATTGAATGCTCAAAACACACAAGATTTAATAATTCAAGATTTAAATTACTTGTCTGCCTTTTCAAATGACATCAATGCCGGGAGCGCACGTTACATTGGAATGGGAGGCTCTATGGGAGCTTTAGGAGGAGACGTTTCTGCCGGATTCCAAAATCCGGCGGGGTCGGCAATTGCTATTAATTCAGAAGTAAACACATCTTTAGGCTTTACCAGTTTCCGAAATACTACAAAATTTGGAAGTTCAAATAAAACAAGTGACAATGCTTTTTTACTTCAAAATGTTGGTGCTAATTTCGTTTTTCTGAATGAAGGAAGCTCCTGGAATCGTTTTACAATCGGAATTAAATATGCACAGGAAAATTTGGACAATTGGATTAAGACAGGCAGAAACAATAATATAACAAAAACTGAACTCAGTCCGATTCCTGAGGAATATACCACTTACACAATGGCAGGTTATCAAGACATTACAGAAGGATATAAAAACCGAACAACACTTGACTTCGGAGCCAGTTTTAAAGACCAACTGTTCTTAGGATTAGGATTTAATTTCCACGAAACCCGGTACAACAATTATGTGTTTTTTGATGAAGACACTCAAGGTACAGTTTATCGATATGACTTGAACGGAACTCCTTATTCAGCTACAGCAAACGGATTTTCTCTCAGTGCCGGACTCATCGGAAAAGCTAATGATTATTTACGATTTGGACTGGCTTACCACAGCCCGATTTGGTATTCCCGTATTGAAGAAAATTATTATGCTGATTTACCTATAGATACTAATTTTGAAAATTATTATTACGACTATTATTACAGCGAATACGATCGGAGTTCCAATGGTCGTTTGGTTGCCAGTGCCGGTTTAATCGTAGCAAAATCACTTGCTTTAAATTTAGATTATACTTTACACATGAATGGTTCAACTAAACTTAAACCTTCAAAATATTTTTACGAAACCAATGATTTTTTAAATCATAATTACAAATCAAATAGTGAAATTCGGGTTGGTAGCGAATACAGAATTGATAATTTCAGATTAAGAGCAGGGTATAATTTTGTTCAATCTCCGTTTAAAGAAATCTCTTTAAATGCTGACCCAGGAAGTGGAAATGTAGCTTCTACCAAATTTTCAGATATATTTCAAGGTAATATCAACCGAATCAGTTTTGGTGCCGGATACAATTTTGGCGGATTCTATTTGGATGCAGCTTATCAGTTCCAAAATCAAAAATATACCTATTTATTTGGAAATGGAGAATATGTAGATTACGATGCTGCTGACAATACAGTTTATTATGCGAGTTTACCTTTAAATGCTAACCACAATTACGCATCTACCATCAAAAATAACAAAGGATTATTTGTACTGACTGCCGGTTGGCAATTTTAATATAAACTTAAAAATATAAATCAAATTTCATTGAAATATTCTATCTTTGCAAACTTCAAAATCCATAGATTTTGAAGTTTTCTTTGAAATTTTGGGGCTGACTGGTTTTGACAGCAAGGTCAACAGATGATGTAAGCATGTCGTGTCATGTTGTGTACACACGTAAAATAAGCACTTCAACCTTTTAACTGGCAACAACAATTACGCTTTAGCTGCCTAATTGACTGAATTATAGTAAGTCTGGCGAATCTCTACAAGGTAGGGAAGCTAAATGTCTCTCAAATACCACTCCTTACGGCGTTTGATTCAGAGGCACAGAAAAGTAAGGATAGACAAGACACCGTTCCGAAATCTTGTTAAATTCTTAGGAACTAAGTTAATATTAGAGTGTTTATTCTCGGATATTAATCGAAAATCAAAAATAAACTAAGCATGTAGAAAGCACATAAGTTGCTTGTTTGGACGCGGGTTCGACTCCCGCCAGCTCCACTATTTTTAACAATCTCCAATTTACATTTAGTTTTTCTCATACGTTTTGTTCTAAATATATCACTATTTCAACTTATTTTTATTTAAGATTCAAATTATTTCAAAAAAAAGAAAAGAAATTTTCAATAATTTGTACTTTTGAGAAATTCTTGTTTTATATAACCATG
>JAVFAE010000053.1:0-10617 GCA_034002605.1 Weeksellaceae bacterium
AACAAAAGAATTATCTTCTTCCTCCTCTGCCTCCACTTCAATTTCTTCGTTTTTTATATTTTGATTTGAATCCTCCAAAATCAGAATTACGACTTTTAAAATTCGAACTTCCTTTTCTGGTTTTTTTCTCAAATTGACCACGATCGGAACGTTTTTCTCTTTTTTCCTTCTTGTCAATCGGATTAGAAACCTGAACTTCCACTTCTTCATTAGCAAAAGCTTTCAGAATTATTTGTTCATATTCGCTATCAGCTTCAAAAAACGAAAAATTTCTCAAAATCTCAATTTCTCCAATTTTAATATCCCGTGTATGGGTTACGTCATTGATTAGCCCAATCAAATTTGGAGCTTTTAATTTTTGTTTTTGTCCAATTCCGATATAAAAACGAGTGAATCCGCGTACATTTCCGTGTTTGCTGTCTCGCTCTTTTCTTCCGGATTCGCTTACATTTAAATCCGGTGCATTTTTATAATAGTCAAGATATGTATTGAATTCTGCTGCTACAAATCGTTTTAGAAGCTCTTCTCTGTCCATCCATGCTAATTTTTTAGCAATAGTTTCCATATAAGGTTCAATTTGAGCTTCGTTTACTTCAATTTTTTCAATCTTATTAATGGATGCAAACAATCGTTTTTCCACAATTTCTTGTCCGCTTGGAACCGGTTTATGTTCAAATTTCTTATGAATTAATTTTTCTAATTCCTTGATTCTTCGTCCTTCTCTGGAATGAGCGATGACAATTGAAATTCCTTTGTTTCCGGCACGACCTGTACGACCGCTTCTGTGTACGTAAATTTCAGGATCATCCGGTAAATTATAATTAATAACGTGTGTGAGTTCATTTACGTCGATTCCCCGAGCCGCTACATCTGTTGCTACCAATAACTGAAGTTGTCTTCTTCTGAATTTTTCCATCACGGTATCACGCTGTGCTTGCGATAAATCACCGTGCAAAGCATCAGCATTATAACCATCCTGAATCAATGAATCGGCAATCTCTTTGGCTTCTCTCCTTGTTCGACAAAAAACAATTCCGTAAACATCCGGATTGATGTCTGCAATTCGTTTTAATGCTAAATAACGGTCGCTTGCACGAACCATATAGTACTGATGCTCAACATCATTAGAAGCCTCATTAGTTTTTCCGATTGAAATTTCAACGGGCTGATACATATATTCGGAAGCGATTCTACGAACTTCATTAGGCATGGTTGCTGAAAATAATAAAGTTTGTTTTTCGGCCGGAGTTCCTTCTAAAATTGAATCAATATCATCTCGGAATCCCATATTCAGCATTTCATCAGCTTCGTCCAAAACCAACCAATCGATATGATTGATTTTCAAAGCTTTTCTTTCGATTAAATCCAAAGTACGACCGGGAGTCCCAACCACAATTTGAGGGTTTCTTTTCAATCCGTCCAATTGCTTTTTTATATCAGCTCCTCCATAAACCGCTAAAATCTTAAGTGCCGAAAGATGATTTGCATATTTTTCTAAATCTTTGGTAATCTGCAAACAAAGTTCACGAGTTGGACAAAGAATTATCGCCTGAATAGTCCGACTTTCTGAATCAATTTTTTCCAAAATCGGCAAACCAAATGCAGCGGTTTTTCCGGTTCCGGTTTGTGCCAAAGCGATTAAGTCTTTCTCTGAGGTTAAAATGTGGGGAATTGCTTGTTTTTGAACGGGAGTCGGTTCTACAAAACCCAATTCATGGACAGCCTCTAACAGGCTTTCATTCAAGCCCATTTCTTTAAATGTATTCATTTTATTTTTTTATTTGCCGGTTTGCAATCATTTTTTTCACACCGGAAGATTAAACATAATCGAATGTGAAAGATGAAATTCAAGGGCCACGCAGCCAAAAAAACCAAAATGAATCTTTAACATTCGCATTTTCATTAGAAAACGGCTGCAAAAGTAATGTTTTTTTTTATTAGCAAAAAATTGTTTTTGATTGTGTCTTTGACTGAAAAGCTTTCTTGGTGATAAAAATAGTACAACTATAATAAAAAAAAGTCAAAAACAGGTGGTTTATAACTTCCCATTATAATATTTTCTCTTGAAAAAAATTCAAAAAATCTCTTCATCAAACCATCTGTTTTAGTGTGATTTATCCAATTTCAAATAATTACAAACGGTTATAGTCGATTTTAAACAATTAACTACCGACTTAGTTTATTCGACAGATACAACTTTGCAGCAGAGATTTGAGATGACAAAGAAATACTCTTATCTGAATGTTTAATTATTAAATTTTAAAGTTATGTCACTAAGAAACAAAGTTACCTTAATTGGTAGAACGGGAAAAGAAGTAGAAGTTATCAACTTTGAAAATGGAAGTTTAGCAAAAGTCAGCTTAGCTACTTCGGATTATTACACCAATGCAAAAGGTGAAAAAGTAGAAGAAACGCAATGGCACAATGTAGTTGCTTATGGACGTACTGCCGATATTTTGGAAAAGTACGTTAACAAAGGAGATGAAATTGCAGTAAGTGGGAAAATCACTTACCGGGATTACGAAGACAAAGAAGGTCAAAAACGTTTTATTACGGAAATTAAAATTGATGAAGTCGTTTTGCTTGGAGGAAAAAAATCTTCTTAACAATTGAATTCTAAAATGAAACCTCGGACAAATATTTTTCTGTCCGAGGTTTTTTTAATTATTATTCGATATCGGATTAATTTCCATCTCTTTTTGGTTCACTTACTTCGGGCCATTTTTGTCCTTCAGGTAAATTTATTTTTTCTTTATTAATTACTTCTGCCTCTTCACAAGCCTGATAAACCAAAACTGCTGTTACAATCACATTATTTTTCACTTCACTGAAAATGATTTTATCATAAGTATCCCGGTTGGTGTGCCACGTATAACCAAAATATCCCCAATTCAGTGAACTTAAATTAATTCCGGGAATTCCGGCAGCTGTAAAAGAAGCATTATCCGAACCTCCACGAGCCGGCTGACCGGGAAAACTTGTTTCAATATGTTTTCTTTGGTTTTGTGGTAAAGCACTCATCCATCGCCCTATAAAATCATACGAATGTAAAAAGCCCTGACCGCTAATATTGGAAATCCTACCTGTTCCACTATCCTGATTAAAAGCAACTTGGATGTTTTCTATAATCTTCGGATTATCCTTTACAAATGCACGAGAACCGTTTAAACCTTGTTCTTCACTGCCCCAAAGTCCAATGATAATCGTTCTTTTATTGTTAGGATATACTTTTTTCAAAACACGGGCTGTTTCCATCATAACCATAACACCGGTCGCATTGTCAGTGGCTCCACTTCCTCCATCCCAAGAATCTAAATGTGCTGAAAGTAAAACGTACTCCTCCGGTTTTTCTTTTCCCGGAATTACTGCAATTGTATTAAAAGATTTTGTTTTTCCTTTGCTTTTTGATTCGGTATAAACTTTAATTTTTGGTGATTTTCCGTTCATTGCTAAACGATAAAGTAATCCATAATCTTCTAAAGCAATATCTAAAGTTGGGATTTTTTTTGTTTTTGCTCCAAAAATCCGATTAGCTCCCATAATTCCTGTCCAATATGAACCTATGATTCCGACAGCTCCGGCGTTTTCAATGATTTCGATTAATTCATTTTTAGAATACGATGTATTTCGGATTGATTCATTATAAGCTTCTTCATCTTGTTTTCTTTGCTGCTTTATCGTAGCATAATCTTCTTCCGTAGCGAATTCTTTCATCTGATAATCAGGTCGTCCCCATCTTTGGTATTGGTCAATCAATACAAATTTTCCTTTTACGGAAGGTAACCAAGATTTAAATTCAGTTTCATTTTTAAAATAAGGCAAGTTGATGACTTCTGCTTCTATCGGCTTTTTCGTTGCCGGTGACCAAGCCAATTGTGTACCTTCCAAACTTTTAATTCTCGGATACGTCATTTCAATATTTGAAATTCCTCTTTCCCAAGCATCCCATTGTCCGAATTCTTCTTTATGCGCTTCGATTCCCCAATTTTTAAATTTTGCTATCGTCCAATCATTTGCTTGTTCCATAGCGGGCGAACCTACTAATCTCGGTCCGATTA
The DNA here is from genome assembly GCA_034002605.1 of Weeksellaceae bacterium. Lineage (GTDB taxonomy): Bacteria > Bacteroidota > Bacteroidia > Flavobacteriales > Weeksellaceae > Moheibacter. The sequence continues at coordinate 4,059 of JAVFAE010000053.1, forward strand.
CATCGACCAACTCAAATGCTAATTCTTCCAATTGGGAATTATTTTCAACTTCTTCTACGATATTTTTCACAATCGGGTCAAGTTCTTTCTCTGCTTTTTGCTGACCGCGCTGAGCTGTTGTAAGTTGTCCGGCTATTAATAAAAGAACAACTGTAATAAATTTATGTTTTCTCATGTAAATAATTTATGTGTATTTGTTCACAACTTCATCAAAATTAAGTCAAAATTTTGAACAATTAATTATCTTATTTTAAAACAAAAGTAACTCTAATTTTATTTTTTTAATTCTTCTGCAAAATAGCCTTCACTTTTTACACAAAAAAAATATCGGAAATAGTTTTTCTATTTCCGATATTTTTTATGGCTATTCTTAATTAAATTCTAAAAATATTTACCTCTTTTCCGCATGTGAGGATTGTGCATATTTCGTCCGACATTTACTCGTTTCATTTGTTCTTGCATCATTTTGATTTGTTCGGCAAACATTCCTTGTGTATCCAGGCTTTTTGCCTCTTTCAAATGATTTTCAGCTTCTTGTTTTCTTCCTTTTGCTAAAGCAGCTCCGGCTAAAGTTAACTTTGCCATTGCCCGGTCGTGTTTGAAACTCAAACCATATTCCAGTGCTTTTTTCATTTGTTTTTCTGATTCGCTCACATTGTCTTGTGCTACCGTAATCCCTATCATATAATGATAATAGCCCCATTGCTTACGAATTAATTGGCTTTGTGGATTGGTTATTTTGTTTAACCAAGTCTTAGCTTTCTCAATATTTTGTTTACGCATTTGCCAGAATGCCAATAAAATAAATTCATTCCGAAAATATAAAATAATAGGAATAACGGACAAAAAGAACATAATCGTTCCCCAACCGTATTCCCGAGCTGTAAACAGGTAAATTCCAAAAATTATGATTAATAAAGCAATAAGTAATTTGATGTATTTATTCATCTTTTATAAATGTGATTTTATTTGATTTGCTATTTCAGTCATTTCTTCTGAGCTCAATTGGAGTTTTGGCTGTGTGAAATTAATGTCATTCATCTGGTTCAAAGGAATTAAATGAACATGAACATGCGGAACTTCTAAGCCTACAACTGCCATACCTACTCTGCGACAAGGAATTGCTTTTTCCAATCCTTGTGCAATTTCGTAGGCAAAGTTCATCAATTGTGTGTAAATTTCCTTATCTAAATCAAAAATTTTATCTATTTCTTTTTTAGGAATGACTAAAATATGTCCTTTTGCTACCGGAAAGGCATCTAAAATGGCAATGAATTGGTCGTTTTCTGCTATTTTATGAGCCGGAATTTCTCCGTTGATAATTTTTGTGAAAATACTTGCCATTTTAACTCATTGTTATATCCAGAACTTCAAACTGCATTTTACTTCCGTTTGGTAAAACAATTTCGGCTGTTTCACCTAATTTTTTGCCTAATAAACCTTTTGCAATGGGTGTATTAACTGAAATTTTTCCTTTTGCTAAGTCTGCCTCGGTTTCCGGAACCAATTGATAGCTCATTTCCATTCCATTGGTTAAGTTTTTAATTTTCACTTTAGACAAAATAGAAACTTTAGAATGATCTAATTTTGACGCATCAATCACTCTTGAAAGAGCAATTTGGTCTTTTAATTTGGATATTTTCATTTCCAAAAGTCCTTGTGCTTCTTTGGCTGCATCATATTCTGCATTTTCAGATAAATCCCCTTTATCACGGGCATCTGCGATTTGTTGTGAAATTCTCGGACGTTCGATTGACTCTAAATATTCTAACTCCGTTCGCAATTTATCTAATCCTTCTTTCGTTACATATTGTATATTTGCCATAACTAAATAATTAAAAAAAAGAATAATCCTACGGAGATATTTCCGCAGGACTATTTAATGCAAATATATAAAAAACAAATCATATAATCTTTATGAATTTTTATAAATTAAATTACTTTTTCTTCATTTTATGTTTCTGTTTTGGGATTTTTAGTTCCTGTCTTGATAATGACGGACAGAAAAGTTGCAATCCGGAATACCTTATTTCCGCTTCTATCAACATAGGTTTGCCGCTTTACAGTCAATTGGAGACGCGCAATTGGACGTATGTGGACGGTGAAGGAACAGGAACAAAAGGAATTGTTGTAGTGAAAACAAATAACGGCTATAAAGCTTACGACCGGAATGCGCCTCATCTTTGTCCGGGAATGAATACCCGCTTAGAAGTGGTGGACGATATGAAATTGTATTGTCCGGAAGACGGTGCAGAATGGATTTTATTTACCGGCGAACCCATTCTAATTGCCGACCGAAGTCCAAGAACCTACATTGCAATAAGAACAGGAGATATTATTACGATTACAAATTAAAAAATTACAATTTATGTTTGGAAATATTATGGAAATGATGGGTAAGCTACAAGCTATCCAAGGGAAATTTCAGGAATTAAAAGAAAAATTGGATAATCAAAGCTTCACAGAAACTTCCGCAGATGGAACGATTTCTATTACAATTACAGAATTGGCAACAATAAAAGATATTCAAATTTCAGATGAATCTTTATTCGATAAAACACAATTAGAAGATAATCTGGTAGTTACTCTGAATAAAGCTTTGGAGAAAATTAAAATAAATGCCATTGAACAAGCAAAAATTACGGCAAAAGACAACTTACCTCCTATTCCCGGATTAGGATTGTGATAAGGTAATTCTCTAAAAAATAAAAGAATTTATTTCTCAAATATTATCATTATTTTTGGCTCAGTTATCCTAAATCAAAAAACATGAAATGGACGAACGAAAGAGGCGGGAATGTTGATGACCGTCGTGGAAGTGGTGGTAAATTAGCCGGTGGACTTGGCATCGGGACTTTATTGATTGCTGCGGTTATTTATTTTATGGGAGGCGATCCGTCAACCCTCATTGAACAGAGTCAATCCGAAACCGTCCAATATGAACAAAGAGAATTAACTGCCGAAGAGCAAAAAACAGGTGAACTCATACAAATGTTAGATGCTTGGAATACTAAAACCTGGGAACAAATTTTCCAAAAAAACGGTATGAAATATCGTCCGGCAAAAATTATAATCTTCACTCAAACCACACAATCCGGATGTGGTATTGCTCAGTCCTCCATGGGACCTTTTTATTGTCCTGCCGATGAGTCAATTTATGTAGATATGAGTTTTTTCAATGATGTTTTATCAAAATTCGGAGCTGAAACTACAGAATTTGTCATTGCTTATGTAATGGCACACGAAAACGGGCATCATATCCAAAACCTTTTAGGCGTTTTGGATAAACAACATCAAATGCGGGTAAGCGGTCGTTATTCCGAAGCTCAGTTAAATCAAGTTTCGGTTGCTGTAGAGCTTCAGGCTGATTTTTATGCCGGCTTTTGGGCAAAAAAAAATAATGAAAGAGTACAAGGAGGCGTTTTAGAACCGGGTGATATTGAATCTGCTGTAAAAGCTGCTGCTGCCGTAGGTGATGACAATATTCAAAGAAGAACGCAAGGGCATATTAATCAGGAAGCTTTCACACACGGAACTTCCGAACAACGTGTCAGTTGGTTTATGAGAGGATACAGAGCTGAAAACATTCAAGAAGGAGATACTTTCCGATAAATTCAATTTACTATGAAAAAACAACTTCTTTTTATCTTTTTATTCGTTTTTACATCAGTTTTCTGTCAAACTAAAGAATTTTCTTCAAATAATTGGCGAACCGGTGGCGGAATAGGATTAAATCTCGGATTAGGCGATGAGCAATATTTTGGATTTAATATTTCACCTTTCTTAGGTTATGCTTTTACACCTTATATGGAAGCCGGAATTACTGCCGGTTATCAACACTCAAAATGGAAAAACGTTAAACAAAATTTATTCAGCGGAGGCCCTTATGTCCATTTTTATCCGGTTGAAACTCTTTTTTTAAGAGTACATTATGAATATTTCACCGGAAATTCTAAAGTAAGTTTTCCATCAATTTCCTCTTCCCACTTTTCAGAAGATGCGCTTTGGTTAGGAGCCGGTTATAGAACTACCGGAACCGTTCAATTTTATTCCGGTATCCTTTATAATGTACTTTATAAAGAAAATTCACGCTTATTCCTTAATGGATTCTTGCCTTTTGCCGGAATCGGATTTTCTTTGTAATACCCTTAGGCAGTGAAAATAAGTTATGTACTTAAATTACCTTTTGTCGTGTGTCGAGAAAAACAACGCCAAATAACTATCTGCTCCAATTAATTTACTTTTCCTAACAACGACAAGCATAAAAATTTGGTTTAGTTTTTGTTGACAAAGATTTGGTTTTAACTTATTTTGATAAAAAATCGAAAAATATCTTAATAAAATAAAAAAAATATTTTTTTTAAGTACTTTTTAATTTCGTTCAATAACAGCTCACTTGATTCAATTGATTCTCAATGTTTTTAATAGAGTTTTCTTTAGAATGAATCTACATAAAGTCAATTTATTTTAAATCGAAAAACAGAATAAAACCGATAATTTAATAAAAATTAATAAAAAAAAGTCGAATTATTTGAGATATTATTATAGATTCGCAATCTTGAAAGTTAAAATTTAGTGATAATTAAAATTAAAAATTAGAAATGGAAGCAAACGAAACTTTTCAAACAAAGAAAACAAAACTAGGAGGGTTAAACGCACCTATAACTATTGTAATTCTTATTCTCATCTCAATGGGAGTTTTTTATGGACTATTTGGACAAGAAAGCAATTTCGAAGGTAACGACCCGCAAAATGGACATCCTTTAAACTTTATGGGTATCATCTTTAAAGGAGGGGTGATTATTCCATTTCTTATGTCTTTTTTCTTAATGGATTTTGTTTTTGGGTTAGACAGAGCTTTTGCTTTAAAGAAAGCATCTGGAAAAGGAAATATTACTAAATTCGTTAACGAAATTAAAGAATTGGTATCAAAAAATAAAATCAACGAAGCCATTGAACTTTGTGATGAGCAACAAGGCTCCGTTGGAAATGTGGTAAGAGAAGGTTTATCTACTTACAAAGCTTTGGCAAAGGACACTACAATAGACAAAGAGCAAAAAATGTATGCTTTAAGTAAAGCATTAGAAGAAGCGACTACATTAGAAATGCCCGGTTTAGAAAAAAACACACACATCATTTCAACTATTGCAACAGTAGGTACCTTAATTGCTTTGATGGGAACGGTAATCGGGATGATTAAAGCTTTCTTCGCTTTAGGAGAAGGTGGGGGAACGCCGGATGCAGCAAAATTATCCGTAGGTATTGCAGAAGCTTTGATTAATACCGGTACAGGGATTGGAGCATCTGCCATTGCAATTATCATCTATAATATGATTACCAATAAAATTGATGACATTACATTCAAAATTGATGAAGTTGGAATGAGCATTCAACAATCTTTTGCTGAACATCATTAATTCATTATTTTCACAAGAATCGGATAGTACCGGTTTGAACAGAGTAATAATGATTAATCAATAAAAAAATGAAAAATGGCAGATATTGGTGGTTCTAAAAATAAATCTAATATATTCATCGACATGACAGCGATGAGTGATATGGCGTGGCTATTGCTCACTTTCTTTATCCTCACCACTCAATTCAGAAAACCGGAAGTTGTACCTATTAAAACCCCAAGTTCTGTTTCTGAAACCAAAATTCAAGACGGTGGATTAATTCAGATTACAGTCAATAATGAAGGAAAATACTACTTCAGTATCATTGACGACAAAAACAAAAAGCCAATTTTAGAAAAAATGGCGAAAAAATACCGTATAGACCTTACGGAAAGAGAAATTGCTACTTTCTATAATATTTCAGAAGTAGCTGTTCCAATCGGAGCTTTAAAATCCTATTTGAATTTGAGCGAAACCGAAAGGCGTGAACAAATTCCGGGAGTTCCATTGGATAGTGCCAATCTTCAATTGATGGATTGGGTTGATTTTGCTTATGAAGTAGATTCTGATTTGAAATTAGCTATTAAAGGAGACGTGAAAACACAGTATCCCGGATTCAGAGATTTGATTAAGCAATTAGTGGAAAGAGACTATAACAGGTTTCAGTTAATTACAAGTTCGGAATCAAAACCTAAATAAACAAGCCATGGCGAATTTACAAAGAAGACTACGAAAAGAAAATAAAGTAAGAGCTAAAAAAGCTTCTACAAGAGTCGATATGACTCCTTTGGCTGACTTGGGATTCCTTCTGATTACGTTTTTTATGTTTACCACTACATTTAGTAAACCCAACGTAATGGGATTGAATATGCCTCCGAAAAACCCGAATCAAGAAACACCGGAAAATACACCTGAGATTGACTTAACCAACTCAATTTCCATTATTTTAGGAGCTGAAAACAGAATATTTTGGCATCAAAAAGATAAAACAAAATTAGTTGTAGAAGATTTACATGAAACTTCTTACACCCGAGAAGGAATCAGAAAAGAAATCTTAGATGCTAAAAAAAGAGCTAAAATACCGGATAATTTCACTGTAATCATCAAGCCTAATGATGATTCAACTTATGAAAATTTGGTAAACGTATTGGATGAAATGAAGA
>JAVFAE010000054.1:0-10501 GCA_034002605.1 Weeksellaceae bacterium
CGTAATTTCAGAATTTCCTTTCCGTATTTTTCGATTTTCATTTAGAAGTAAATTAAATCCGATTTTAGGATGAATCGCTTGAATTGCTTTAAAATTAGCCTCTTTTTCTTTTTGCGAATCCCACTCAAGATATTCACCGTAATCATGGTTTCCTAAAATGGAAAATTTACCGAATTGAGGAGTTTTTATTTCTGAAAAAACAGTGTACCAATCATCCATTTCTGATGCATGAGAATTGACGATATCTCCTGTAAAAACAAGTAAATCAAAATTTTGTTGATTGATTAAGTTAATTCCATATTTGATTTTTTCAGGATTGTCCAAACTACCGACATGAAAATCTGACAGATGTAAAATTTTTAACCCATCAAAATCAAAAGGTAAATCATCAAAAAAAACAGTAGATTTTTTTACTTTAAAGTTGTATCTTCCTTTGGAAATTCCATGAATCAAGGATAAAAAAGGAATTGCAGCAATTCCCAATGAAAGTTGACTGATGAATTTTCTTCTTTCTGGTAAAAAGGAAGAAGAGGAAGAGGAAAAATAACGAAAACTACCGGATAAAACTCTGAAAATGTCTTCTGAAAGTAAAAAAACAGTAATAATGAGTTTGGGAAGATAAACCAAAAGCAAAAGTCCAAAAGTAATGAGAGTCAACTGGTTTTGTCCTACTTTTCGGTCAAATTTCAATAATGAAATAAGGATAAATAAAAACACTAAAAAAGAAAGAATCAAATAAATCCGGTGTATCCATTTATTTTCAAAAACGACTTTTACAGCTTGCCAAGTGTAAATTTCAAGTAATCCTGTAAAAAGGAAAAATATAAGCCAACGAATCATACTGCAAAGAAATAAAATATCAAACAGAATCAAAACGCGAATTGTTAAAAAAAACTATAAAAATGTTAAAGAAATGCAATAATTTGTGTAATTTAGCCGTTTGAAAATGGAATAAGTTAATCAATTTTAACGTTAGTGTGCTATTTATTAGTGGGTTAATTTTAAATTAAGCAAAATGTGGGATTGGTTTAAGACATTATTTTGGTATGAGCAATTGTTATGGATAATTTCCATAGTATTCAGCGTATCATTTTTTATTCAATTCCTTTCTACCATTGCACAAAATCATCCGGGCAGAAAAAGACAGCATTTATTTTCACGATTTTTTGCATTTAAAAATATAACAGCTTTTTTCTCCATGTTTGGCTGGGTGAGTATTTCCGGACTTTACCAAGGCTTAAGTTTAAGTATTTCTTTGTTACTGGGGTTTTTTAGTGGAGTTTTATTCATGGTTATTATGGTAGTTTTGTTTTATTTTACACAAAAATTAAAAGAAAGTTATCGTCCTGAGGTTTTTACCAGCATGAACCGAGTAGGTGAGGTGCTTGAACTCATTGGAAAAAACCGTTCTTTTACCGGCAAAATTAAAATTTCTATCGATGGAACTCAGCGTATTGTGGATGCTGTAACGGATTTTAATCACGATATTGTAGCCGGAACCAAAATTCAGATTGACTCAGTGAGTTCAAAAGGTTTTTTTGTGGTTCGTCCGATGCAGTAATCGGTTAAAAGTAAAATGTAGTGTTATGTAAATAGTAAAATTGTATAATGTATAAAAAATTCATTATCAATGTTTTGGAATTTTGTTTTGAACGTTATACATTTAACTTAACAGTAGATTATTAAAACAGTTTCAATGAAAAAAAATATTTTCTTATTTATAAGTTTTTTTTGTTCAATCGGAATTTTCGGTCAGCAGATTCAGATGCTTAATTTGGATAAACAAGAAATTTCTTTTCGGGGATTAGCTGTTTTGGATGAATTTATATTTTGGGTAAGCGGTTCAGAAGGAACGGTTGGTTTTTCTGTAAACGCCGGAAAATCTATTAAATGGGTAAATCCAAAAGGCTATGAAGACCGGGATTTCAGAATGATTGAAGTTTTGAGTCCGACCACCGCCGTTGTAGCTGCAGTTGGTTCACCCGGAATTATTTTAAAAACAGAAGATAATGGAGTAAATTGGAAAGAAGTTTATCGGGATGAACATCCGGATGTTTTTATTGATGTACTTCAATTTACGGCTTATAATCCGAAAATGGGAATAGCTGTTGGCGATCCGATAAATGGAAATCCTTATATTTTAAAGACAACAGATGGTGGGAATTCTTGGAAAAAAATAGACGATTTAACTTTGGAATTTGAAGAAGGAGAAGCTTTTTTTGCAGCAAGTAACTCTAATATCTCGCTTATAGACGAGGATACTTATATAATGGCAACCGGTGGAAAAAAATCACGATTGATTTTGATTTCAGATTTAATAGTAACGGAAAATTTACCAAAATCATCATCCTTAACAGCGGGAGTTAATGCTTTGGATTTCTCTTTTTACAATAAATTCGGATTGATAGCTGGCGGTGATTTTGAAAATAAAGAATCATCTGAAAATAATTTGATTGTATTTGAATTAGAAGGGATGAAATCGTTTAAAATTTCATTTCCGGAAACTCCTCCAAACGGATACAAAAGCGGTGTTGCTATTTTTGGGCAATCCAAAGCCGTTGCTTGTGGTTTAATGGGTGTTGATTTGTCCGTAGATAAAGGAAAAACCTGGCAGAAAGTTACAACTACTCCTTTTCATGCTTGTAAAAAGTCAAAAAAAGGAAATAAAATTTATTTAGTAGGAGCGGAAGGAAGAATTGCTCATTTTTTGGAATAAACTCCAAAATCAGAGATTTTTGGTAATACTCTGTACTAATTTATATTCTGAAAAGAATTCTTTCAGAACAACTCGTAAAACAGTATAAGCCGGAACAGCAACGGCAACTCCGATGATTCCGAAAAGAATTCCACCAATTAAAATTACAATGAAAATTTCAAGCGGATTGGAACGAACGCTTCTTGAATAAATCAAAGGTTGGTTGACTAAATTGTCCCAAACGTGCGTTAAAATGTACCAAAACATAATCCACAGTACAGAAGGAATGATTTGTGTACGCAAATCCGAACCTAAATTATGTAAATCACTCAAAGTTAAACTCGCCATTAAAACACCACCTAATAAAGGTCCAATGTAAGGAAGTGGATTGAGTAAGGCACAAACTAAGGCGATAATGGCTGCATAATTGATTCCGAAAGAAAGCAAAATAATAAAATAAAAAGTAAACATAATGAGTACTTGTAAAGTCAAACCGATGAAATAGCGAGAAAGTAGATTTTTTGTTTTGTCCAATACGTTTTCAAATCGTTTTTCTTCATTTTTTGGTGCAATGGCAACAATCATTTTATTGATTAAATCCCGGTCTTTTAAAAAGAAAAAAGTAATGAAGACAACCGAAAAAGTATCTACCATAAGCACACCTAAGGTGGAAAGAGAATCGCCAAACATTCCTGAAAAACTTTTACTGCTCACGTCTTTTACTGCTTTGTTTAGATAATTTTCTAAAAAGGGTAAATCCAAAAATCCTAAGGACTCTGACATTAGTTTAATTTGGTTGGAAATTACACCTTCAAATTGATCCAAATGAGCAAAATTACCAATAAAACGATAAGGTAAATTTAATACCAAAGAAATAAAAAGACCGGCAAATCCAATGATAAGCAGAATGAAAAAAGTTAAAGTAAAGAGTGCTGCCAAACTATTCGGAATCCGTAATTTACCATTAAGTAAACTCATCAAAGGTCGGCCAATCATCGCCAAAACAAAGGCAATTGCTAAATAAGCAAAAACCGAACGAATCAACCACAGAAAATACAGCGATAAGCAAATTAAAACAGTAAAGCCAATGGCTCGTAAAATTCCGTAGGATAAAATTTTCGGGTTCATTATTGCATATTTTCAATTTTCTCAGCCAATCTTTTAGGAAAAATAGGCTCAATTAAGGTTTTTCGTCTATTTTTTTCTTTTTTCCGGATTTGGATTTTGTCTTCCGGATTTTTAAATTTATTTACACCGATTAAAATTAATTCACCTTCATCAAAGGCTAATTGTTCTTTTTCTGCACTTTTTCTGATGAATTTTTGAATATTTCCTTTGAGTAAAGAATTTAAAAAACCACCTTCACTTTCAATTTTAAGGAATAAATCCAAAGCATTTTTAATGAGTAATTCCGTTAGGTTTTCAATAAAATAACTTCCGGCAACCGGATCTTCAAACTTGTCAAAATAAGACTCTTTTTGCAATAATAATTGTTGTTTTGAAGCTAATTCTTCTGAAAAAAGTGAGCTTTCGTTGACTTTATCAAAACTTAAAATTTTGACAACATCTGCTTTTCCCTGAATAGCAGAAGCAGCTTCTAAAGTGTTTCGGATTAAATTATTGTGTAAATCCAATCGGGATTTATTTCGCAAAGAAGTTTCGGCAAAAATGAAAGTTTCAGTTTTTTGTTCGTACGATTCTAATAATAGAAAATCCCAAAGCTTACGAAGTGCGCGGAGTTTGGCAATTTCAAAGAAATAATTTCCACCGACTGCAATTTTAAAAAATAATTTAGAAGCAGTCTCCGAACCGAAAATTTCTAAATATTCAACTGCATGAGCAATGGCAAAAGCAATTTGTTGCGTTTGGTTAGCTCCGGCATTTTGATAAAGTGAAGCGTCGATTGCTATTTGCTTTTCAAAAAAATCCAAGCTTAAAATCTGATGGGTAAAATGGAAATCTTCTTCTTTGGAATTCCACCAATTTCCGGTTTTTGCTAAATTCCCGATAGGGTCTAAACTCAAATATTTTAAATTTTCAATTTTTGAAAAATCAAGAGATGAAAATAAGGATTGAGGCTGTGTACAATCAAAAAATAAATCCAAATGTTTAGGTAAATTTAAAGTTGCCGGAGCTTTGTTGTCATTTACCGTAAATCCATATAGATAGGAAGAATCTTGTTGTTCTGAATTTAAAAATTCACCTAAAATCTTCCAGTCTTTTGTGGTTTTTATACCTTGACTTTCGTCTGGATTCCGGTCTTCTTCCGAATAAACGGGCTTAATTTGAATCCCTTCTGCTGTGTCTGAAACTAAAACTTCATTATAATCCAAACCGGCTAATTCCGCTTGAACTTTCAGTTTCCATTCTTTTGGATTAAGTGATTCAAAATTAGTTTGGTTCATGAGCTTCTGTTTTTAAAGGTTTTATTTTTCGTTCTTCTACAATGAAAACATCTTCATTTTCTTTTTTCAAATAATGTTTTTCTCGTGCAATTTTTTCGATAGCATCGGGATTGGTTTTTATTTGATGAATCTGAATGGTCTCTTTTTGTAGTTTTTCCTGATAAATTTTCTTGTCATGTTCTAATTCATTGACTTGTTTATCCAATTCCCGGTGAATGAAAAATGAATTTTGGTCAAAGAAAAACATCCAAATAGCAAATAATAAGGTAACAATTAAATATTTGTTCCAAATGAATCGGTACCAAGGTTTTTTTGGAGATAATTCGGTGTTTTCCGTATTTTTAGGTTTAGATTCCATGATTTTTTGTCCGTGTTAATTTATCTTTAATTAAAGTAGAAAGCACACTGATAGCGGCTTTGTTTTTCTTTTTCATATTGGGAACTATAATGTCGGCATGAATTTTAGAAGGTTCAATGAATTGTTCGTGCATAGGTTTTAAAGTAGTTCTGTAACGATTTAAAACTTCTTCCAAATCACGCCCTCTTTCTTGAGTATCGCGTTGAATCCTTCGGATTAAACGTTCATCTGAATCAGCGTGAACAAATATTTTTAAATCAAATAATTCTCGTAATTCCGGATGTGTCAGAATCAAAATACCTTCCACAATAACGACTTCTTTGGGATGTGTAATGATGGTTTCTGTAGTTCGGCTGTGTGTGATGAACGAATAAGTGGGTTGTTCGATAGTTTGTCCGCTTTTTAAAGTTTGGACGTGTTCGGTCAATAAATCAAAATCAATAGAACGCGGATGGTCAAAGTTCATTTTTTCTCTTTCATGAAAAGAAAGTTCATTATGGTCTTTGTAGTAGTTGTCTTGAGAAATGACTAATACGTTTTCTGAGTTCAAACTGGTTAAAATATTACGAACTACGGTTGTTTTTCCTGAACCGGTTCCTCCGGCGATTCCTATTGTCAACATTTTAATTATTCTTCGTTTGGAAATACTTCTTTATTTTTATAAAATTTTGGCATTGAATTTAATACGTAAATATCCATAAGTGCTTTTACTCGGGCAAAATACTCTCGTATTTTAACGCGTTTACCATAATTTCCGGGCACTTCCCGGGCATTAAATCCGACGGCGTAAATGTCGTGATTTTTAGCGATAAACAAAGCACGTTGATTTTGAAATTCTTGGGAAATTAAAGTGATAGAATCTTGCCCAAAAACTTCTTTAGCCCGAAGTACAGAATCTAAGGTGCTGAATCCGGCGAAATCATCAATAATTTGTTCTTCCGGAATACCCTTTTCAAGTAAGGATTTTTTCATATCACGGGTTTCGTTGTATTCCATGATAGAATTGTCACCGCTTACAATGATAAATTTAATTTTACCAGCTTCAAAAAGTTGAACTGCTGCATCAATCCGGTATTTAAAATAAAGATTTTCGTTTCCGCCTCTGACTCGCTTACTTGTTCCTAAAATTAAACCTGTTTTATTGGTCGGAATGGAATCTACTTCATTGTATGTCATTCCTTCCGATTGAGAATTTATCCAATAATTCGCGAAAAAGACTAAGGAAAGGAGAAAAACAATCCCTCCCAAAACTAATTTCCCTAATCTCTTAACGAATTTTTTCATTTGATTTTAAAGTGATTAACTAATAAAATTCTCTAAAAATTACTTTTTTTGAAGGGTAAATATACACAATTACCCGATGAATCGTATGCTTTGACTTTTCTTAAAAAGAAGTTTAATACAATTATATTTGCAGTTCAAAATATTAGAAATACTTCGGAATGCTGTTTTATTTTTCAAATAAAAAATTACTAAATAGATTGATTAAAAGGCTTTTACCAACGATAATTTTCTTGATACCGGCTTTGTTGTGGGGAAATATTTTTTGGGTGGCTACTGCTTTATTTTGGGCAGAAGCTGTGGCAGAAGTAGTTTATTTTTATAAAAAAGGCTATGTTTTGATTTCTGAGAAATTTATTCGCTTAAATCGGATTGTAGGAAATAAAATGATAAAGTTGAATGAAATTACCGCAACTTTTGTTTACAATAATGAGTGGACTTTTCAATCGGGGGATAAAGAAATTAGAATTAATAAAAATTTTGTCCGAAAAGAACAAAGAGTTGAATTAGAAAAAGTATTAATGAATTTTCGGAATAAAGCTAATTCTGATTAAATTTTTTTATCGATTAATTCTTGAATTTTCTTGGTGATAATGGGAGTTACAATTAAAACAGCAAGTTGCAGAAATTTACGAGTTGATTTTTTTAATTTAAACTGTTCACCGGCTTTGTTTGAGATAAATCCTAAAGTAGCATGGACACCATTTCCCAAAGGGGAGTCAAACTGTGTTGCATTGGATTCTACATTTTCAGCAAATTTATTGACTGAAGAATAAATAAAGCCATTTTTCAACTTTTTATCAGCCAAATTCATTTCAATTCGTAATTCCTCTTTAGCTTTTCGTAAATCAGCCAAAGTTTTGATGTTTTTAATATCCATTGCTTTCTTTTTCTGATTTATCTAAAGTTTCTATTGCAGTTTTGATGATTTTATTAGTGATATACAAACGTATTTTTGCTCGGAATAAATAAATGACAAAAAATAAAAGTAGGTAAAATGCAGTTAAAATTAAAAAACCAATTCCAAAATTGTCAAACCATTTTCCTAATAAAAAACCAAAAGATAAACTACTGATAAATAGTATTAACAAAGAAAGCATGAGAATCAGAATACCATAAACCGATAAAGAAATCATGCTGCTTAATGAATCAATTACTTCTAATTTTGCATAGTTGATTCTTTGGTTTAAATATTTTTTTAAATCATCAAACATAAAAAACAAAGTTTAGACCAAATGTAACAAAAATGTTGGGATTAGACCCCAACATTTTCATCAATTTCATCTTTTAAATCCTTCGCAGTTGCCCGTAATTTCCCTTTGATGTCAGCTAATTTTTCTTCAAGCTCTTTTTTTACGGTTTTGGCTTTATCACTGAAATCGTTAGAATAGTGTTCCAATTCTTTTTTCAGTCTTTTCGCTTCTTTGCTTAATTTTTTGCGAGTTTGTTTTCCGGATTGAGGAGCAAGTAATAAACCTGCTGCTGCGCCTGCAACTGCTCCGATTATTAATCCTGTCAATAAATTGAATGCGCCATTTTTCTGTGCCATAATTGAGTTATTTTTTAGGTTAAAAATTAAATTTGCCCAAATAAATTCAAAAACAATACCAATAAATGTATATTTACAAATTATTTTAAAAAGAATAAAGAATGCCACAATTATCAGTAAAAGGTGAAATAATGCCTTCTTCACCTATACGAAAGCTAACTCCTTATGCGGAACAAGCTAAAAAAAGAGGAGTAAAAGTATATCATCTAAATATCGGACAACCCGACATCCCCTCTCCAAAACCGGCTCTTAATGCTATTCATAGTTTACCGTATGACGTTTTGGCTTATACCAATTCTGAAGGAACTCATGAATATAGAAAAGCTTTGTCGGATTATTATAAGAACAGAGGATATGATATTCAACCGGAAAACTTAATCGTAACCAATGGGGGTTCAGAGGCTTTGCTATTTACCTTTAGTGTTATTGCTAATCCGGGTGATGAGATTATTATTCCCGAACCTTTTTATGCAAACTACAACAGTTTTGCTTGTCAAAGTGAAGTGAAAATTGTTCCGGTTCAGGCAAAAATTGAAGACAACTTCGGATTACCACCTATTGAAACTTTTGAAGAAAAAATCACTGATAAAACTAAAGCTATTTTAATTTGCCATCCTGGAAATCCAACCGGCTATCTTTATTCTCAAAAAGAATTGGAAAAATTAAAGGAATTAGTTTTAAAGTATGATTTGTACTTAATTTCCGATGAAGTGTATGCCGAATATATTTATGGAGATGAAAAGCATATTTCAACTTTAAGTTTTCCGGAATTAAAAGAAAATGTAATTGTAATCGATTCAGAATCTAAACGATTCAGTATGTGTGGTTCTCGTTTGGGAGCACTTATTACTCGGAATGATAAGGTTATTGCACGTGCATTAAAATTTGCTCAGGCTCGGTTAAGTCCGGTTTTGACCAGTCAATATGCTGCTACAGCAGCTCATCAAAATGTTGGAACTTATTTTGAAGATTGCCGCAAAAAATATGTGGGACGTCGTGATGTTTTAGTGAATGGATTAAATCAGATTCCGGGCGTTATTTGTCCTAACCCTAAAGGTGCTTTTTATTGTATGGTCGAACTTCCGGTGGACGATGCCGAAAAGTTTGCGATTTGGTTACTTAATGATTTTAATCTAGACGGAGAAACGGTTATGGTTGCTCCCGGAAATGGATTTTACAGTAATCCTGAATCGATGAAAAATCAAGTTCGGGTAGCTTACGTTTTGAAAAAGAAAGATTTGGAACGTTCCATTGAAATCCTAAGAGAAGCGTTAAAAAAATACCCGGGAACAACTTATTATTCATAAAACAAAAAGTTGCTATTATGCAGATGGATATTAAGCGAAATCATTCTTTAAAACCGTTTAATACTTTTGGAGTTGATGTTTTGACCGATTATTTTGTAGAAGTAAAATCTCTAAACGAATGTAAAGAAGCTTTAAAATGGGCAAAAGAAAACCATCAAAAAATTCTTTTACTTGGAGGCGGAAGCAATATGCTTTTGGTGGAAAACTGGAAAGGATTAGCTGTTAAAATCAATACAAAAGGAATCGAAGTTTATGCGGAAGAAGAAAATTCAGTTTTTGTTCGGGCTCAAGCAGGAGAGAATTGGCATGAATTCGTTATGTGGACACTTAATCAGGATTTTGGCGGAATTGAAAATTTATCCCTTATTCCGGGAAATGTCGGTACTGTACCGATTCAAAATATCGGAGCTTATGGTGTGGAAATTAAAAACACTTTAATTGAATTGGATGCAATCCATATTGATTCACAGGAAATTAAAACATTTAGTCGGGAAGAATGTCGGTTTGGTTATCGGGAGTCCATTTTTAAAAATGAAGTAAAAGATGAATTCATTATTTTAAGTGTAAGTTTTAAACTAAGTAAAAAAAATCATGAATTACACATCAATTACGGAGATATTCAGTCAGAATTACAAAAATTAGATATTCAAAATCCAACGATTCAAGATGTCAGTCGTGTTATTATTAAAATTCGAGAAAGTAAACTTCCCGACCCGGAAAAAATTGGAAATTCAGGAAGTTTCTTTAAAAATCCGGTGATTTCGATTTCAAAATATGAAGAAGTAAAATCCAATTATCCTGAAATAATTGCTTATCCGGTAGGAAGTGAGATGAAAATAGCTGCCGGTTGGCTGATTGAAAGGGCAGGATGGACAGGAAAACGGGTTGGACAAGCAGGTGTTCACG
>JAVFAE010000055.1:0-10494 GCA_034002605.1 Weeksellaceae bacterium
GGCTTAAATTGAGTTCCCATTCACCTAGAATCGTTTGGATTAAAAGTACTTCGTATTTTTTTGAAGTCGATTGAGCTGAAACTCTGCGCACCAAAGCAGTAGGTTTTATTCTTTCTAAAAATAATGCCATTCGTTCATAGGCCGATAATCGGTTAGGGCCGATATGAGAGGAATTAATTTTACGAACTTCAATTTCCCGACGCAATGTTTCATTCCTAAGGAATTTTTCGATTAAAAAATAAACCGTTACCGCAATGACGATTCCGGGCAAAAGATTCACGACTACTGTCCACAAAATATTTGAATTCATATTCTTTTTGATTTCTCCGCACAAATATAAAAATCATTTTAAACTGAGAAAGACTTAGAGCTTGTTTAAATTTGCGTTGTAAAAATGTTTATAAGTTATTTAAGAGTTAAAACAAGGCGAAAGTAGAACTTTTGTGTTAAAATTTAACACAGTTTAGCATATTGAACCTACTTTTAGAAAAAAGAATTTTAAATGGACTTTAAACCCAACTTTCATTACATTCAGATTATTTATAAAAGGTATAGTTTAAATCAGTGTTTCAGATTTCTAAAATTCTTTTTAAATTCATAGTTTTGCAAAAAAGTATTCCTATGCATAACAATATGAACCCCAAAGAAGCAGTACTCCGGCGAATTAAAGAAAAAGGAGGCTGGGTAAACACACACGCACATTTAGACAGAGCGTATTCCTTAACCAAAGAAACTTTTTCTTTTACGAATTCGTATTTGAAAGAAAAATGGCATTTGGTGGATGATATGAAGAGAAATTCCAGTGTGGATGACATTTATGCACGAATGGAACGTGCCGTGAACCACTTTTTGGAACAAGGAGCACAAGCCATAGGAACATTTATTGACGTGGACGAAGTAATCGAAGACCGAAGCATAAAAGCAGCTCAACGATTAAAAGACAATTACGGAAAAGACATCGAAATCCGTTTTGCCAATCAGGTTTTAAAAGGAGTAATTGACCCAAAAGCCCGTTATTGGTTTGATATGTCAGTGGATTTTGTCGATATTATCGGTGGACTTCCTGCTAAAGACTTTGGACGGGAAGACGAGCATTTGGACATTTTGTTAAGTACAGCAAAAGAAAAAGGAAAATTAGTTCACGTTCACGTGGATCAATTCAATACAGACGAAGAAAAAGAAACCGAACAATTGGCGCGTAAAACCATTGAACACGGAATGCAAGGAAAAGTAACAGCTGTTCACTCCATTTCAGTAGCGGCTCATCCCAAAAAATACAGAATGGAACTGTATGATTTGATAAAAGAAGCCAATATGCACGTGATTTCTTGTCCAACCGCTTGGATTGATCACAACCGTACAGAACGTTTGGCACCAAGTCATAATTCCATGACTCCGGTGGACGAAATGGTACCGGCAGGAATTAATGTCGCCTTTGGAACCGATAATATTAACGATATTTACAAACCTTTTTCAGACGGTGATTTGTGGACAGAATTGCGTGTAATGCTCGAAGCTTGTCATTTTTATGATGTAGAACAATTAGCCAATATTGCTACCGTAAATGGACTAAAAGTTTTAGGAATCGAAAAATAATTGTATTTTTACATACGAAACTTACCAATAGAGGCAGAGCTGATTCTGTCTCTATTTGATTTTAACAAATTAACTTTTATGATATTAAATGTTAAAAACGAAACTTCAAAATTAGAAGTCGTTGTTTTGGGAATCCCTGATTCTATGGGAGTTGAGCCGACATTAGAACAAACCTACGATTCAAAATCATACGAAAGCGTAAAAAACAACGACTACCCGACTGAAAAAGAAGTAGCTTTTGAAATGGGTGAATTTGAAAAGGTATTGAAAAAACACGGCGTTCAGGTATTCCGTCCTTGGATGTTAGAAAATTGTAACCAAGTTTTTGCACGCGACGTAGGAATGGCAATTGATGATAAATTCGTGATAGCCAACATTATTCCTGACCGAGCCGATGAACAAGAAGCCTATGAGCGAATCATTAATTCCATAGCCAAAGAAAAAGTGATTAAAGTTCCGAAAAATGTTCATGTTGAAGGAGGTGATGTAATTTTATGGAACGAATTCATGTTTGTCGGATGTTATAAACAAGCGGATTATTATAAATTTAAAACTGCTCGAACTAAATTTGAAGCCGTACAGTTTTTCAAAGATTTATTTCCAAATAAATGGGTAATTGATATGGAATTGAAAAAAAACGACTTTGATCCTTATACCGGAATTCTACATTTGGATTGTACTTTCCAGCCGGTTGGACACAATAAAGCAATTATCTACAAAGATGGATTTCAAAACCCGATGCACTACGATATTTTAATTTCACTTTTCGGGCGGGACAATGTGTTTGAAGTTACCCAAGAAGAAATGTATTGGATGAATCCCAATGTTTTTTCTATTTCACCTGAAATTGTGGTTTCCGAACAAAATTTCACACGACTAAACAACCACATGAGAGAAGTTTGGGGAATGACGGTAGAAGAAATTCCGTATCGGGCTGTTTCCAAGATGGGAGGTTTGTTACGTTGTTCCACTATGCCGTTAATTCGGGCAGAATAAGTCAAAAAAATAATATAAAAATCATAGAAAATGAAACAATATTCCAATACAATTTTAATGATTGAACCCGTAGCTTTCGGATTCAATGAACAAACAGCAGTAAATAATTATTTTCAAACCAAACCTACGGATGCTGAATCCCTTACACAAGAAAAAGCATTAGCAGAATTCAAAGGAATGGTTGCCAAGTTGCGTGAACACGGTGTAAATGTCATCGTTTTACAAGATACTTTGAATCCCCATACGCCAGATTCGATTTTTCCAAACAATTGGATTTCATTTCATGAAAATAAAATGATTGCTTTGTATCCCATGTTTGCCAAAAACAGAAGAGTAGAAAGAAGAGAAGACGATGTAATTGAAATTCTGACTGATAAAGGTTTTGTTGTGGATGAAATCATGGATTACACATCGGCAGAAGAAGATGATATTTTCTTGGAAGGAACCGGAAGTATTATTTTAGACCGTGAAAATAAAATTGCTTATGCCTGTATTTCTCCTCGAACCGATGAAGAATTATTCGATGAATTCTGTGAAGATTTTGAATATACACCGGTTGTTTTTGAAGCCAATCAAACCGTAAACGGAGAACGTGAACAGATTTACCATACCAATGTAATGATGTGTATTGCTGATGAATACGCCATTATTTGTTTGTCCACAATTGATGATAAATCCGAAAAGAAAAATGTGGTGGAACAATTGAAAAACTCCGGAAAAGAAATCATTGACATCAGCGAAGAACAAATGCACCAATTTGCAGGAAATATGTTACAAGTAGGAGGAATGGGAGCTGCAAAATATTTGGTAATGTCACAAACTGCTTACGAATCCTTACATCCTGAACAAATTCAAACCATAGAAAAATACAACCCGATTATTTCAGTCGATATTTCCACTATTGAAACTTTAGGTGGAGGAAGTGCACGTTGTATGATGGCAGAAGTTTTCTTGCCAAAAGAGTAATAATCAAAAAATTAGTGTAAAAATAAAAAGTCTTACGTTTTCGTAAGGCTTTTATTTTTGTCATTAAATATAAAATAATTACTTTTGTTTATCCTGATAATCTAAAGTGTAAGTTTCAAATATTATGTTTAACAGAAGACAAAATTTTCCTGATGCTGATAATGAGAGTCTGTTCTTTTGGGGAGCAAGGCAAACCGGAAAAAGCACTTTGTTGAAAGAACTATTTCCGAAAACCTTGTGGTTTGACTTGTTGTTGGCAGATGTATATGAACGGTTGATGCGCAATCCTATTCTTTTGCGTGAAACGATTTTGGCAAATACTGGAATAAAAACCGTTGTGATTGATGAAATACAACGAATACCCGAATTGCTAAACGAAATACATTGGTTGATTACCAATACCCAAACACGGTTTATAATGAGTGGTTCAAGTCCCCGAAAAATAATTCGCTCACAAACGAATTTACTCGGCGGAAGAGCTTTGCGTTATGAATTGTATCCTTTGGTAAGTGCTGAAATTCCTGATTTTGATTTGCTGAGAGCTTTAAACCATGGTCTTTTGCCACGACATTACTTGGTTTCCAATCCCAAACGTTTACTTTCTGCATATATCGGTAATTATCTGAAAGACGAAATTGTGAGCGAAGCAAAAATCAGAAATGTCAATGTGTTTGCACAGTTTTTGGAAGCTGCTGCTTTCAGTAATGGTGAAATGGTAAATTACACCAACATTGCGGCAGATTGCGGAGTGAGTGCACCAACTATTAAAGAGTATTTTCAAATATTGCAGGATACATTGATTGGTCGTTTTGTTCCTGTTTATCAGAAAAAACCGAAACGCAGAGTGATACAAGCTCCTAAGTTTTATTTTTTTGACGTAGGCATTGTCAATCATTTGCTGAAACGCAGCAAAGTGGAATACAAAAGCGAGGCATTTGGTAATGCTTTTGAGCATTTTATTTACCAGGAACTCTCGGCTCACAGCCATTATTCGGGTTTGGATTATACGATAAGTTATTGGCGAACGGCTTCGCAATTAGAAATTGATTTTGTACTGGGCGACCACCAAATTGCATTGGAAATAAAAGCAAGTGACCGTATCAGTGACAAGCATTTGCGAGGATTGAAAGCATTTATGGAAGAATACGAAGTCGAACAGGCGATTGTTGTCTGCACAGAACCATTGGAGCGTTTGCATAATGGCATACGCATTATGCCTTGGCAAGTATTTTTGGAAAAGTTATGGAAAGGAGTAATTATTTCTTAATTCTAAAACAAATTGTTGTGATGAATTTTTTCAATATTTTCAAAAGGAAACCGGGTTGGATTGTTTCCTGCCAAGTGGTGCAGTTATAAACTTTAAACAACAAAAGCCCTATCAGTAGGGCTTTTGGTAGGATGTGGTCCCAGCTGGGCTCGAACCAGCGACCACCTGATTATGAGTCAGGTGCTCTAACCAACTGAGCTATAGGACCCTTTCCAAAATAAATTAACTATTTATTATTTTGGAGTGCAATTTTACAACAATCTCTTGAAATCTACAAACTATTTTCGCTCACAACATAACTCAATCAGAACACCATTGGTCGATTTGGGATGTAAAAATACCACCCATTTATTATCTGCACCTTCTTTTGGCGTTTCATTTATGAACTGAAATCCCTCATTTTTAAGTCTTTGTATTTCAGCTTCCATATTGTCCACGGCAAAAGCAATATGATGAATCCCTTCCCGATTTTTATCTAAATATTTTGCAATGGCACTGTTTTCATTTGTAGCTTCCAACAGTTCTAATTTCGATTCGCCGATTTTAAAAAACGAAGTTTTCACTGCTTCTCCTTCCACAATTTCTTCTTTGTAGGCCGGTTCTCCTAAAAGCTTTCGGAAAGTTTCGTTTGAGACTCTTAAATCTTTTACAGCTATTCCTAAATGTTCTATTTTAAGCATATATTTATTTTTTCAGATGAATAATCAGGTATTTTTTAAGTCTTGAACTACTAATTCAATCACTAAACGGTCGGTGGGTAAACTAAGATTTTCTGCTACATTTGGGCTTAAATCAATCCATTTTAATTCTTGATTATCCGATTCCTTATTTTCTAACTGTTGAATGTCTTTTGCTTTGACTTTATAATAAACCATGAAAATCTGTTCATTTTTATTCAAAGCTGAAACTAAGAAAAAATCCTGAGTATAAAGATGTTTTTCAATTTCAATATCCAAATTTAATTCTTCTTTAAATTCTCGTTTCAAGCAATCAATAGTTCCTTCTCCGAATTCCATTCCGCCTCCCGGAAATTTATAAATTAAATTCCCCATAAAGGGCTCTTTTACAATTAAAATTTTATTGTTTTCAATCAAAATTCCATAAATCCGAATATTAAAAGGATGATTCATTCTCATTTTATTGCAATTAACATTTCTCTTTTTCCGGGTGGCCCGGGGTGTTTTTCTACTTTAAATCCAATTTCTTTCAGACTTCTTCTGACACTTCCTTTGCAGGAATAAGTACTCAAGACTCCATCTGTTTTCATGGCGTAATAAATTTTCTCAAACAATTCATGCGACCACAATTCCGGTTGGACCCGAAAGCCAAATGCATCAAAATACACTAAATTATAAACGTCGGCAGGATAATCGAAAGATAAAAAATCAGTTTTTATTTTTTTTAATTGAAAATCAGGTAAAATAGTCTGAAAACTCTCCCAATCACACTTCATTAAATCCAAATAGTGCTTTTTAACTTCAGTTGATTTTATATTCTGGTAAGCAGAAAAGTTCCTCAAACTATCCGCATAATTTAAGGAGTGAAATTCTTTCGGAAGCAAAGGATATTTTTCTAAACCTGTATAGGAAGTACTTTTTTTATGTTTTTTTGCTTCCAATAAAGTAATCAAAGCATTTAATCCCGAACCGAAACCTATTTCAAGAATTGAAATTTCTTTTTGATTTTTCACCCATTTCCAACCATTTTTTATAAATACATGAAAAGCTTCCTGAACCGCTCCGTGTCGGGAGTGGTAAGCTTCTTCCCATTCCGGAATCAATAGAGTAGAAGAGCCGTCGGCCGTTAAAATAATCTTTCTTGTAATCACTTTTCAAAAGTAGAGAATAATTAATTTTAATACTAAATTAAGATAGCTTTATTATTAAAATGGTTATATAATGGCTAAATTTGCAGATTAAAAAAATAAATTATGATTATTGAAAAAATAGAGAAAAGCCGATTTACACCTGAGATTTTTGATATAAAAGTATTTGGAACCGCCTTTGCTGACCACATGTTACTGTCTTGGTACGAAGATGGAAAATGGAGCGAACCGCTAATCAAACCTTACGGAAAATTGGAATTTTCTCCGGCTCTTTCAGTAGCTCATTATGGCCAAGGGATCTTTGAAGGAATGAAAGCTTACAAAGGTGAAAAAGGAAATGTTTTCTTATTTCGTCCTGAAAGAAACTTTGAGCGTTTTAATCAATCGGCTGTTCGTATGAATATGCCCCAAATTCCGGAAGAAATC
The DNA here is from genome assembly GCA_034002605.1 of Weeksellaceae bacterium. Lineage (GTDB taxonomy): Bacteria > Bacteroidota > Bacteroidia > Flavobacteriales > Weeksellaceae > Moheibacter. Next base: position 7,077 of record JAVFAE010000055.1, read on the forward strand.
TTTTTAGACGGAATGAAAACCTTGATAGATTTAGATAGAGAATGGGTTCCGGCTACTTATGGAATGTCCTTGTATATCCGTCCGGTTATGTTTGCAGTTGAAGAAGCCATTAGCGCACGACCTTCCACTAAGTACTTATTTGCTATTTTAACTGCTGTTGCTCCAAATTATTATGATAAACCTTTATCAGTAAAAATAGCCGACCGATATAGCCGTGCAGCAAATGGAGGAGTAGGTTATGTAAAAGCAGCAGGGAATTATGCCGGATCTTTTTATCCGACTCAGGTTGCCCGTGAAGAAGGTTATGACCAAGTAGTTTGGACAGACGATGCCACTCATACTTTAATTGAAGAAGCCGGTACGATGAATGTTTTTATTCGAATAGGTGATAAATTAATAACCGGACCTACTTCAGAGCGTATTTTAGACGGTGTAACCCGTGATAGTATCATCCGATTGGCAGAAGATGCCGGAATTGAAGTGGAAATTCGTAAAATAACAGTCGAAGAAGTGTATAATGCCTATAAAACAGCTGATTTAAAAGAAGTTTTTGGTGTAGGAACAGCTGTGGTTGTGAATAATTATAATGCCATAGGGTATAAAGACGAACGATTGGAATTACAAGCTTTGGCTGATGAAGAATCCTATGGAAAAGTATTAAAGAAAAAATTAGTTGATCTTCAAATGGGGAAAGTTGAAGACCCGTATAACTGGAGAGTTAAAGTAGAAACTTTGGTTGAAGCCTAACTAATTTTACATACTAAAAACAAAGGCTGTTCATTTTGAGCAGTCTTGTTTCTTTTGTGTCAAGACAAAAGAAGGAGGAGTCAGGATGCATATATCTTGTAATACGCACGGATTGTAAATCTACACAATCAGGATAAAAAAATCAATCGGGTTATTTGCTATTAAAGCCAATAATAGCTGGGTTAAATTTCATCCAGTGGACTTTTCACATTGATTAGGGTTTTATCGGAAACATGAGTATAAAGCAGAGTTGTTTTCAGATTGTTGTGTCCCAATAATTTCTGAATCAGGGAAATATCCGTACCCATTTCCAGCAGATGAGTAGCGTAGCTGTGGCGGAGACCGTGAATACCAATTTCTTTGTTGATTTTAGCCTTTCGCATCGCTTCCTTAAATACACTCTGAGCCGATCTTTTGGCATAAGCCCCTCCATAAAGCCCCTCAAAAAGATATTCTTTTGGTTTATAAATTTTATAATATTCGTGTAAACTATTCAAAACTGATTTGGGGAGATTTACATATCTGTCTTTTTTGCCTTTCCCTCTACTAATCAGAACCTGCATACGGTCACTGTCTATATCAGAAATCTTCAAATTCACAATTTCGCTGACTCGGAGTCCCATACCATAACAAAGTTTCAACATCAGCTGATGTTTGGCGTTATCAGTAGCTTCAAAAAGTCTTTTAATCTCCTGTACTGAAAGGGTTTTTGGTAACAATAAAGCTTTTTTGGGTCTGGGAATGTTTACAAACATTTTGGGGCGGTCCAGTACTTTCTCATAATAAAACTTTATAGCATTAATCCTGCTATGGATTTGATTCTCTGAAAGATTTAATTTTTTGGCGCAATAGAGAAAATAACTCTGTAATTTTTCCGGTGATAAATCTTGAGCCGAAAAGTCTTTTAAAAGATAAAGCAATTGTGCAAATTCCAAGCTGTAAGTACGAATGGTATTTGGGCTGTAACCCTTCAGAATCATCTGATTGATATATCTTTCCATCTCTGTCTGATTGACCGATTGAATTTTGCTCATTACTTCTTTTGAAACTTTAGGTTTAGGTGCTTCCAGCCCAAAGAGTTTTCTATAAACCGGAACATCGGGTACATACCAAGCTTTTTCGGTATTGCTCCACTTGGCTTTGGTGTGTTCTTTCAAATGGTTTTTGACCCGGTTGTCATATACAAAATGAATCCAAATGACATTTTTGCCTTTGTGTTCACCGGGTTTAAATGAAAATTTATCTTTTTGAAAAACCCTATCCATAATTTAGCGCATAAATAATAGTTCAAATGTAATTATTTTTTATAACTATTTATAATACGTTATGCGCATTTTAAATAGTTATAATTAAAATTTATTATAATCAGATGTGAATCAATCAAATAACGTTATTTGAATACTTTTTAAATAAATTTTGATATTAGGAAAACATGCGTATATTTGTGAGTTATCGCTCAGTGTAAAAAAGCCAACCGCACAAACAGCACATTTGGTTTTTGCCGACACGAAAGCCAACGCTAAAAAAACCAAAAGAGCTGTTTTATTGCCAACGCACGGACAGAAAAACTAACTTTGAAATGAAAATTTGAGAACAGAATAAATGACTTTAGAACAATATATTGACAACATAGACAAAAGGTACAGACTCGGAAACTCAACCGAACATACTTTTCGTGGAGACTTGCAACAACTTTTAGAAAGTTTAGTGCCTGAAATAAGAGCAACCAACGAACCGAAAAGACAAAGTTGCGGAGCTCCTGACTATATCTTGACCAAAAAAGATATTCCTGTTGGATTTATTGAAGCGAAAGACATTGGCGACAAAGACCTTGACGGAACAAGAAAAGCAGGTAACAAAGAGCAGTTTGACCGATACAAAGCTTCTCTAAACAATTTGATTTTCACAGACTACATAAACTTTCATCTGTACCGAGAAGGCGAATTTATTACCAAAATAGCCATTGCGGAAATCACAGAAAAAGGAATTGTTGCATTGCCACAAAATTTTGAAAGGTTTGAGAATCTTATCAAAGACTTTTGTGTTCACATCGGGCAGACCATAAAAAGTCCAAAAAAATTAGCAAAAATGATGGCGGGTAAAGCCCGACTCCTATCTGATGTGATTGGAAATGCGCTGATAAGTGATGAAGAAAATCATCAAAACAGTACACTTCGCGAACAAAAACAAGCTTTCAAGGAAATTCTAATTCACGATATTACACCTAGAGGATTTGCTGATGTGTATGCGCAAACCATTGCGTACGGAATGTTTGCGGCTCGTTTGCACGACCCAACTTTACAAACGTTTAGCAGACAAGAAGCAGCCGAACTGATTCCTAAATCAAATCCATTTTTAAGAAAACTATTCGGTTATATTGCCGGACCAGATATTGACGACCGCATTAAATGGATTGTGGAAAATCTTGCAGAAATATTCTTAGCCTGTAACGTAGAAGAAATTCTTAAAAACTACGGAAAAACCACCAAAATGGAAGATCCAATCATCCATTTTTATGAAACGTTCTTGGCAGAATACGACCCGAAACTACGGAAAGCACGAGGTGTTTGGTACACGCCTGCTCCTGTTGTAAACTTCATTGTTCGGGCAGTTGACGACATTCTAAAATCGGAATTTAATTTACCGCAAGGACTTGCCGACACGAGCAATA
>JAVFAE010000056.1:0-10477 GCA_034002605.1 Weeksellaceae bacterium
CCGAACAATCTGCAGAGGAAGTACACAGAGCTCTTTTGAAGTTAAATCAAAACGGAATGAAATCTTTAGTTTTTGATTTACGTGGAAATCCGGGTGGAATTATGAAAATCGGAGAATTAATTGCCGATGAATTTTTAACAAAAAACGAATTAATCGTTTATACCGAAGATAAAGAAGGTAAACGAAAATACACTTACGCCACTTCGAGAGGACTTTTTGAAAAAGGAAAAATCTATGTTTTAATCGACGAAGGCTCTGCATCTGCCAGTGAAATTGTTGCCGGAGCTTTACAGGAATATGGTCGTGCTATTTTAATCGGAAGAAGATCGTATGGAAAAGGTTTAGTACAACGTGAAGTAAATTTAGGCGACGGAACTCGTGTCCGATTAACGGTTGCGCATTATTATACACCTTCGGGACGTTCCATCCAACGTCCATACGATGAGGGAAACAAGGCTTATTCCGAAGATTTATACCGACGTTTCCGAAACGGAGAATTGTATCATAAAGACAGCATAAAAGTCAACAAAGATTTAGTTTTCATTACACCTTCAGGCAAGACGGTTTATGGTGGAGGGGGAATTATTCCCGATGAATTTATTCCGGTTGATACGGCCCAACTCAAAATCTGGATAATGCAACATGCTTCCACGGAAGGAAATCTAAATTTCTTTTATAAGGAAATTATAGAAAACCAATTCAATCCACTTTGGATGAATGAAAATTGGTTTTTGACAATTTATGATATTCAACCAATTTTTGAAAAATACATTGGAACTTTAGGAATCCGAAAAGAAATTCTAAGCGAAGAAGAAGAGCGAGTTATCAAAAATTATATCCGTTCTTCCTTTGCTGAAAAACTTTTTGGAACAGAAGCCATGTATAGAGCTTGGATTCAAGAAGATAGCATGATACAACGTGTGCTTGAATTGGAAAATGAAAATTAAATGGACTGGGAAGAGGCTTTAGATGAATATAAAATCCATTTAAAATTAGAGAAAAAACTTTCTTCTAATACCATTGAAGCATATTTACGAGATATAAAAAAATTACAAAATTTCACAGAAAATTCACCTCAAAAAATAAGTGCACAAGAAGTTGAAGAGTTTTTATATCAATTTGGAAAAAATTCTAATTCTGCACGTTCTCAAGCTCGCTTAATTTCAGGAATTAAGAGCTTTTTCAGGTTTTTACAATGGGAAGAACAGCGAGAAGATAATCCAACTGAACTTTTGGAAAGCCCAAAGTTGGGAATGAAATTACCGGATGTTTTATCGGAAAATGAAATCGATGAACTCATTGCCCAAATTGATTTGAGTACGCCGGAAGGCGAAAGAAACCGAAGTATCTTGGAAACGCTTTACGGTTGCGGACTTCGAGTTTCAGAATTAATAGAATTAAAGCTTTCGGATTTGTTTTTTGAAGAACAATTTATTCGGGTTATTGGAAAGGGAAATAAACAAAGATTGGTTCCCATTTCAACTTATACCATAAAATACATTGAACTTTATAAAAATGAAATTCGTTCACACATCTCTATTCAAAAGGGATTTGAAGATTATTTGTATTTAAATCGAAGGGGAAAAAAACTAACTCGTGTAATGATTTTCACCATTATCAAACAATTAACAGAAAAAGCCGGAATTAAAAAGAAAATCAGCCCACATACTTTTCGACATTCTTTCGCAACTCATTTGCTTAAAAATGGAGCCAATCTACGTTCCATTCAATTGATGTTAGGACATGAAAGTATTACAACCACAGAGATTTACGCTCACTTAGATGATTCCATGTTGCGTGAAGCTGTGTTAAAATTTCATCCGAGAAATAAGGATTAATTCAGAAAATATTCTGTTCCGTCTTTTCCGTCTTTCAGTTGAATGCCCAACGCTTGTAATTCATCCCGAATTTGGTCGGATAATGCCCAATTTTTATCAATTCTTGCTTGATTTCTCATTTGAATCAACATTTGCATTATGCCGTCTAATTTATCTGAATTCCCTGACTGTTGTTCATCAGAACTCAATCCCATTACATCAAAAACAAATCCTCTTAATTCGGTTTCCAATACCAAAATATCTTCTTGGGTTAATTTTTCTGTTCCGGTTTTAGCTGCATTGACAATCCGAATGGCATCAAACAAATGGGCAATTAAAATAGGCGTATTGAAATCGTCATTCATGGCATCGTAACAATCTTTTTTCCATTTATTTACATCAAATGTAGAAGAAGAAGATGGGATTAAATTACTCAAAGTTTTTATTCCTTCAATCAACCGATGATATCCTTTTTCACTGGCGAGCATAGCGTCATTTGAAATATCCAAAACACTTCTATAATGCGCTTGTAAGAAACAAAATCGAACAATACTTGGTGAAAATGGTTTTTCAAAAAAATCATTATCACCATTAACCAATTGCATTGGTAAAATATAATTCCCGGTCGATTTACTCATACGTTGTCCGTTCATTGTCAGCATATTGGCGTGTAACCAATATTTTACCGGTTCTGAGCCATTTGCGCCTTTGGCTTGTGCAATTTCACATTCGTGATGTGGAAATTTTAAATCCATTCCACCGCCATGAATGTCAAAAGTCTCACCCAAATATTTGGTACTCATCACAGTACATTCCAAATGCCAACCCGGAAAACCATCGCCCCAAGGTGAAGACCAACGCATAATATGTGCTGGTGAAGCATTTTTCCAAAGTGCAAAATCCACCGGATTTCTTTTTTCTCCCTGCCCATCTAAATCACGGGTATTGTTGATTAAATCTTCAATATTTCTACGACTCAATTCACCATAATTCAATCCTTTTTTGTTGTAAGCTTCCACATCGAAATAAACCGAACCATTGACTTCATACGCCATGCCCAAGTCAATGAGCTTTTGGGTCAATTCGATTTGCTCCACGATGTGACCGGTGGCAGTTGGCTCGATGGTCGGTGGTAACGCATTGAAAGTTTCCAATACTTTGTGGAAATCCACCGTATATTTTTGGACAATTTCCATCGGTTCCAATTTTTCCAAACGAGATTGTTTCACAAAGCGGTCGTTGTCCACATTTCCATCATCGGTTAAGTGACCCGCATCGGTAATATTTCTGACATAACGCACTTTGTAACCCAAATGAACCAAATAACGATAAACCATATCGAACGACAAAAAAGTACGCACATTACCCAAATGTACATTGCTATACACCGTTGGTCCACATACATACATGCCTACATGGTCTTTGTTGATGGGAACAAATGTTTCTTTTTCTCCGCTAAGCGAATTATATACTTTTAAATTATTGGTTTTTATCATGGGTGTTTTATTAATTGATACTTAAAAATTCTTTTGCATTCATTACTGGAATTCGTGAATTCTTAAAATCTTTTCTGTTTCTTGTTATAATTAGGTCTAATTTGTTTTCAAGTGCCGTATAATACTGCAATCCATCTTCAAAATCTAAAAAATCTTGGTCATTAATAGCCAAAGTAATCAATTTCTCATTTAAATCTAAAATAGAAACAATTAGCTTAAATTTTTTCAGAATTTCCCTTGCCAGTTTAGGCGAAGAAGCTTTTTCAAGTATATAGTTTGTGTTAGCAAAAGATAGAGAAGAAAAATATAACTTCAATTTACTTTCATCTGCAAGAGAAAATAAAAGAGACGCTTCCTTATAAAATGGTTCTCTTTGTGCAAGTAAATCAATTGCAATATTAGTATCTATCAATATACTTTTCATTTGTTTTTCTCTGTGAGAATTTCACTTAACTCTTTCTTGTAATCGAAACCCTTCGGCAAATTGATGACTCCTGACAAACTTTTCACCAAAGGTGTAATTTCCGTTTCCTTTTTGTCTTGTTTTGAAGTTAAAGAATTCAAATAATTTTCCACCAATTTTGAAATGCTTGTACCTGTTTTTTTTGCATAAGATTTCGCTGCCAAAATCGTACTCTCATCAATATTCAATGTTAATTTCGTGCTCATCTTAATATTATTTTATTACGTACAAATATAATAAATTACACGTAGAAATTCAATACATTAATTTACACATTAAACTTCGTTCTCACACCGATATAATGCAAAAATTCTCTTCTAGTCGTTGGGTCGGTAGCGAATACACCACCTAATTCTGCGGTAACGGTGCTGCTGTCGATGTCGCGGATTCCTCTTGAATTTACACATAAATGCTTGGCATCAATCACACAAGCCACATCCAAAGTTCCCAAAGATTCTTGCATCGCTTTCACGATTTGCATGGTCAAACGCTCTTGAACTTGCGGGCGTTTAGCAAAATAATCTACAATTCTATTCATTTTGGACAAACCAATTACTCTTCCGCTTGAAATATAGCCAATATGTGCTTTTCCTACAATTGGTAAGAAATGATGTTCGCAGGTAGAATAAACCACAATGTCTTTTTCTACCAACATTTGGTTGTATTTGTACTTATTTTCAAAAGTTGACATTTTGGGTTTTTTATCGGGACGTAATCCTCCAAAAATCTCATTAACAAACATTTTCGCAACTCGTTTTGGGGTTCCCTTCAAGCTGTCATCCGTTAAATCCAATCCCAAAGTTGTCATGATTTTAGTGAAATCTGCTTCAATTGATTTAATTTTTTCTTCATCTGTTTTATCAAAAGCATCTGCTCTCAACGGTGTGTTACCGCTACTCAAAACATGATCGTCGCCTATTTCGTCGTATAATTCGTTTTCTGACATTATAATTATTTTAAATGATTACAAATTTATTGAAAGCAATTTGAATTTAGGGTATGAATAGTGTGGATTTCGCTTTTATCTTGTTATTCTGACAAGTAAAAATCAAGCTTTTTTAGAAGGAAAAACTTTTTTATCAAGCAGTGAATGAGAAAAATTCCAAACTAAATAATAAGTCAAAATAGCAAAAAACAAGCCCAAAAAGCTTCCACCAATGGTATCAATTACAAAATGTTTGGACAAATAAACTCTTCCTATCGCTACCAAGCCGGTCAATCCACAAATAAGAAATTGAATTCCTCTGTTTTTAAAAATCAAACAAAGATAAAAACAAAGAATGATAGCCAGAACACTATGTCCGGATGGAAAAGTATAAGGAATTTGTGATTCTACGCCGTCAATTAAACGTAATTCTACATTTTTCAATTCAAAATAATAAGTAGGGCGATGACCGTGTACGAAAAAAGTACGCTTAATCAAAGTTCCGATTAAACTAGAGGAAATAATCGCTAAAGAAAGAAATGCAAAATCCCGCCATGTACGAGTAAAAATAATATAGAATGAAATACCGATTAACACATAGGTTGTGGCAACATCCGTATAGTATTTAAAAAATTCATCGAAAAACGAGTTATGAAAATGCTGATTGAAATACAAATGAAGCTCATCTTTTCCAAAATAAGCAATAGCCAGCAAACCTGTGAAATTAATCACAAAAAAGGCCAGAAAAAAAGGCCATTGCCACTTTACTAAATCTCTTTGTGAGTCCATTTTAAATTTGTGGCAAATTAAGTAAAAAAATCAGTTTTAGGAAAATTAAAATTATGTGTACTGTTTTTCCCCATTTTTAATTCGATTCGTTATACAAAGTGTTGTTTTTATTTAGAAAATTAAACTGAAGATATTTGTAGGAATCCCGAGATACAATTTTCACCCATTTTTTATATTTGAGGTACCACTTTTGACGAATACTGGGCAATCCCTTAGTCAAATAAGCTGCTACAAAAGGATGAACGTGCAGTGATATATCTTGGATTTTCTTTCCTTTTGTTTCTAAAATTGTTTTTAGAATTTGTTCCATTCTGTTAATTAAAACAATAGGAGCTTCTACTCTTTCACCTTGAGGATTAGGGTTTTCTTCTTTTGTAACAATACTCAATTCAGGTCGAACTCTTTGTCTTGTAATCTGAATTAGACCAAACTTACTGGGAGGTAAAATTTTATGTTTTGCTTTATCTTTTTGCATTTCACTTTTTAAATGATCATAAAGTTCAATTTTATGAGCATTTACCGTCATATCAATAAAATCCACCACAATGATTCCTCCCATATCGCGCAAACGTAATTGGCGAGCAATTTCCGTAGCTGCGATTTTGTTGACCGTCAAGGCAGAATCTTCTTGATTGGCAGAAGTTCTGGAAATATTTCCTGAATTTACGTCAACCACATGAAGAGCTTCGGTGTGTTCAATCACCAAATAAGCTCCTTTGGATTGAGGAATGGTTACATTTTTGCCAAAAGCAAATTTTATCTGGCGTTCAATTCCTGCTTGCTCAAACAGAGGAACCTCACCCGGAATAACCGTTTTAACAATTTTTGATTTTCCCGGTGCGATGATATTGAGATATTCTTTCATATCATTGGCCAATTCCTCATCATCAACGGTAATTTTTACAAACTCCTCACTGAAATTATCTCTTAAAATAGCAGAAGCTCTATCCATTTCGTTTAATAATTTTATCGGAATTTTCTTCTTTTGAATGTTTTTGAATAAAGTTTGCCATTTATTCATCAGATAATTCAAATCTGCATGCAATTCTGCTACTTTTTTTTCTTCGGCAACCGTTCGGATAATAATACCAAAACCTTCCGGTTTAATACTTTCAATTAAAGTCGTTAACCGGTCTTTTTCTGATTTGGATTTTATTTTTTGTGAAACCGATACTTTATCCGAAAAGGGAACAAGAATCAAGTAACGACCGGCAATTGATATTTCGGAAGTAATTCTTGGCCCTTTTGTATGAATAGGTTCTTTTGTTATCTGAATTAGAATTTGATCACCCGGCGACAAAACAGTGTCGATTGTTCCGTCTTTTTTTATTGCTTCTTCTTTCTGAAATGATTTTAATCCAGGTGTTTTAAACTTTCCCTTACCCACTAACTGTGTGTAAACCAAAGAAGAACGAACATTTGGACCTAAGTCATGATAATGTAAAAAAGCATCTTTTGAATAGCCTATATCCACAAAGGCAGCATTCAAACTTGGTGCTAACTTTTTTACTTTTCCAAGATACATATCGCCCACCGCAAAGTTCAAATCCAAATGTTCCTTATGGAGTTCCATTAATCGTCCTTCTTCTAACAGAGCGATTTGAACGGAGTCTTCACCGGAAGAAACAAGAAGTTCTTTATCCATTACAAAAAATTATACCGATTAAACAAACAACAAAAGCACTTTCCTTTAATTGCTTATTGGAAAGTGCGTTTTTTTTCCAAAACAATGAGTCAATAAAATATTTAATAAAACTTATTCATAAAATAAGTTCCAAATTTATTGACTAAAAACCAACTAAATCAATTGGTTTTCACTATTCTTATTTTTTCTTTTTGTGTCGGTTTAATCTACGTCTTTTTTTACGTTTGTGGGTTGCCACTTTATGTCTTTTTCTCTTTTTTCCGCTTGGCATAATCTTACTTATTTAACTTTAACACTCGCTTTAACTCCTTCAACAAATGTTTTTGCGGGTTTAAATGCAGGCACATAGTGCTCAGGAATGATAATAGAAGTTCCTTTAGAAATATTTCTCCCTGTTTTTTCTGCTCTTTTTTTAACGATAAAAGAACCAAACCCTCTTAAATAAACATTTTCTCCGGACTCCATTGCGGATTTAACTTCTTCCATGAAGTGTTCTACAACTTTTTGAGTTTCTCCTTTTTCCAGTCCTAACTTGTTTGAGATGTTACTCACAATTTCTGCTTTCGTCATGATTAATATTATTTTGTTGCTAAATTTGTTTTTTTAAATATAAAACGGGTGCAAATATAAGTACTTGTAACTAAACAAAAAAGAAATAGTATTATATTTATGACTTTCAACTCTCTGATATTGATTTGGTTTGACAAAACAAAACGAAATTTACCTTGGCGAAACCAGTCTGACCCCTATAAAATTTGGATTTCTGAAATCATTTTACAACAAACAAGAGTAGCGCAAGGACTTGATTATTATCTTCTTTTTTGTGAAAAATTTCCTACTATTTTTGCTTTGGCTCATGCCTCTGAACAAGAGGTTTTAAAATTATGGCAAGGCTTGGGTTATTATTCACGAGCCCGGAATATGCACTTTACTGCACGTCAAATTGTAAATAACAGAAACGGAGAGTTTCCTTCTACTTATAAAGAATTATTAACTTTAAAAGGAGTAGGTGAATACACGGCTGCTGCCATTGCTTCTATTGCGTTTCAAGAAAATGTTCCCGCTATTGATGGAAATGCTTTTCGGGTTTTGTCGCGCTATTTTAATATTCATCAAGATATTTCTTTGCCCAAAACCAAACGATATTTTATGGAATTAGGGAAAGAAATCATCGATAAAAAGCGTCCGGGTGATTTTAACCAGGCTGTGATGGAATTAGGAGCAACTGTTTGTTTACCTAAAAATCCAAAATGTGAAATTTGTCCGTTGAACGAATCTTGTGAAGCTTTAGCAAAAAATACAATAGCCAAATTACCTGTGAAAACAAAAAAAACTAAAATCACCAATCGGTATTTTCATTTTTTTGAAATACGAAATGGACAAAAAACAGCAATGATTCAGCGAACACAAGATGATGTGTGGAAAAATCTGTTTACTTTTCCCATGATTGAATCAAAAAATGAGGATTTCCCCAACGAAACTACTTTTTTAAATTCTTATGATTTCAAGAAAACTCATCAAGAAGTCCATATTTTAAGCCACCAACGTTTGTATATTAATTTCTGGAAAACAAAATCACAATTTGAGCTTTTGGATAAATTATCCGAGCTTTTCCAAGCAAAAATTTATGACAATAGTGATTTAAACGATTTGCCACTCCCCCGCCCGATAGAAAAATTTTTAGCGCAATAAAATATAAAATCAGCTCAAGCGTTTTTTGTATATTTACATCTTTAAAAAAACAACAAACACAAAATCACATCATGAACGGCACTTTAAACAAAGTAATTTTGATTGGAAATGTAGGTGGAGAAATTAAAATCCATCAATTTGATAACCACGACAAAATCGGACGATTTTCATTGGCAACAAGTGAAAGTTATACGCGGGAAAACGGAGAACGAATTGTCCAAACAGAATGGCACAATGTGGTCGTTCGGAATAAAGTGGTGGATATTTTTGAGAAATACGTGAAAAAAGGAGACAAACTCTATATCGAAGGAAAACTAAAAAGCAGAAAATGGCAGGATGCCAATGGGCAAGATCGCTATACTACAGAAATTATCGTAAGTGATTTCACCTTTTTAACCCCAAAAAATTCCTCACAAGATTCATCATCCACATCCAATCCGGAACAAAATGGTGAAGACGAAACGCCTTTCTAAGATGGAGATTAAAAAACTGTTATTTTTCATTGGAATAAGTATTGTTTTTTTCTCTTGTAATGAAAAGTATTCCATAAAACCGATTGGTGAAGTGCGTTTGGAGTATCCAGAACCAATTTATCAGGAGTTTTTTTCGGAAAATTGTCCTTTCAGTTTTGATTATTCCCTGTACAGCCGAAAAATAGAACGAAACGACAAAAACTGTTGGTTTGTGCTGGATTATCCCGATATGAAAGCCAATATCTATCTAACTTATTTTCCAATTGAAAGTCGAGAAGATTTGGCAACTAAAATCAAAGACAGTGAGAAATTTGTTCAAGATCAAACGGTAAAAGCCAGTTTTATTTCACCTCGCGAATTTGTGTTTGAAGACAAAAAAGTATATGGAACTTTATTTGAATTAGGTGGAGAATCTGCAATTAATTTACAGTTTCATGCCACTGACAGTGTGAAAAACATCATCAGTGGTTCGGTTTATTTTTCAACTCCTCCAAAATACGATTCACTTCGTCCGGCAATTCAGTACATGAAACGGGATCTTGTCCATTTAATTGAAACACTCCATTGGAAATAATTATCGAAACCAACTAATTGTTGTACTTTTGCACCTTGAAATTTTTAGACACTATTTATAAATGGAGATATTAGTAAAGGCCGGACAAATGATTTTAATGTTGTCCATTTTGGTTACACTTCATGAATTAGGGCATTTTATTCCAGCAAAATATTTTAAAACCAAAGTTGAGAAATTCTATTTATTTTTTGACCCGTGGTTTTCAATTATTAAGAAAAAAGTAGGAGAAACCACCTATGGAATCGGTTGGTTGCCTTTAGGCGGTTATGTGAAAATTGCCGGAATGATTGATGAAAGCATGGATACCGACCAAATGAAAACCGAACCTCAACCTTGGGAATTCAGAAGTAAACCGGCTTGGCAACGACTTATCATCATGTTAGGCGGCATTACGGTAAATGTTCTTTTGGCTTGGTTGATTTATGCCGTCTTATTTTCTGCTAACGGATTGAGTTATATCTCAGTAGATAAAGTTCAGGAAAAAGGACTTATTTTTAGTCAATTAGGAAAAGAAATTGGTTTTGAAGACGGTGATAATATCATCAGTGTAGATGGGAAAAAGCAAGAACAATTTCACCGTTTGACATTGGATATTATGTTGAG
>JAVFAE010000057.1:0-10430 GCA_034002605.1 Weeksellaceae bacterium
TGCCGAAAGTTTACAGGCTTACGGTGTAAAATTCGTTTCAGCTTATGACATCAGCGAAAGAAATAAGACCAATATTCAAGCATTAAAAAATATCGGATTTTCTTTTGGAACCGTTCGTTTAGTAAATATTTACGGTGAAAAAGAACGCCATACTTTACAAAAATTCTTGGATACTTATTGTGCTGTTCCAAATGAATATCAACAAATTGGATTTGACATCATGTACGATTTAGTTGACAGAATGAACGAAAAAGGCGATGTACTTCAAAATTTAAGTAGTGAACACATTCGACTTTCGACTAAATTCAAATATGAAAAAGAAGGAAAAGCTTATGTAAACAAAGCCGTTCGTATTGTGCCTTTATTTACTTCACACGACGAATCACCCGATGATGGAGAAAATATATCAGAATAATTTTGACTATACAATAAGAGCTTTTGAATTTCATCAAAAGCTCTTTTTATAATTAACAATTCTTTACAAACAACCTTAATTCAATACATATTGAATTCCCAAGCTAAATCTTCCCATCTCCAAATTGGATTCATTACTAAGGTTCCACCAAGGTTTCCAGCCAAAATGAAAAACAACAGGCATACCGGCTAATTTGTAATCTAACCCAATTGACGGACGAAGTCCAAACCAAGTTCCTCCTTCGGCAAAAGCCAATTGAGCTCCTCCTCCTGCGTACCAACTTAATCCTTCTACGCTTTCAATATTCTGATTAAACGTATAATCTGCACCAAGAAGTGTATTACTTCCACCAAATAAAATCTGAGCATTTACAGCATTGTTTCCGCTTAAAAAGTGTTTATACTGTGCTCCCGCCAATGTAATTCCATTTCCTAAATCAATCTCCAAACCAACCGCATTATTGTAAGTTTGTGCCTGAGCAAATGGAGAAATCAAAAGCAACAAAAAACTTACTATTCCAATTAAATTCTTTTTCATTTTTCTTTATTTAGACTCCTAATTTTTGCAAATACTTTGCCAAAAGGACTCTTCTTACTTGCTTTTCATTTTCAGATTCTGAAAAATCTCACACTTAAAATTGGAAATTCATAAGGATTATTCCTAATTTTGCAACTCATTCTTATTCACACAAAATAAATACAAAATGCAACAACAGGCTTTACTGTTTTCCACACAAAGCAGTCGTGATTTAGCATTAAAAATTGCAGATTATTACGGAGAACCACTTGGAAATTTAAATATTGTCAATTTCAGTGATGGAGAATTCCAGCCGGCATTTGAACAATCTGTTCGGGGAACTAGGGTTTTTTTAATCGGCTCAACTTTTCAACCCAGTGTTAATTTAATGGAATTATTGCTCATGTGTGATGCAGCAAAACGAGCTTCGGCAGATAAAATAACCGTTGTAATCCCTTATTTTGGTTATGCACGACAAGACCGAAAAGATGCTCCTCGTGTTCCGATTGGAGCAAAATTAGTAGCTAAGATGTTATCTGCAGCAGGAGCTACTCGTGTTATGACAATGGATTTACACGCTGACCAGATTCAAGGTTTTTTTGAAATTCCGGTGGATCATTTATACGCTTCTACCATATTTGTGGATTATATTAAAGATTTAAAATTGGATAATCTAACGATTGCTTCACCGGATATGGGAGGAGCAAAACGTGCAAATAATTATGCTAAGCATCTAAATGCTGAAATTGTCATTTGCTATAAAGAACGAAAAATAGCAAATCAGGTAGAAAATATGATGTTAATTGGTGATGTAGAAGGTCGAAATGTTATTTTACTTGATGATATGATTGATACTGCCGGTACATTAGCAAAAGCTTCTGAATTAATCATAGAAAAAGGAGCAAAAAGCGTTCGAGCCATTGCAACACATCCGGTCTTATCAGGTAAAGCTTATGAACGATTAGAGGCTTCTCCTTTAGTGGAAATCGCAGTAACTGATAGTATTCCGCTAAAAAATAATTCCGTTTCTAAAATAAAAGTATTATCTTGCGCCCCACTTTTTGCGGATGTTATGCACAGAGTACATAACAGAGAATCAATTAGTTCGAAATTTATTATTTAATTTATATAAACATTTTTTTATGAAATCTATTACAATTCAAGGTGTAAAAAGAGAAAGCGTAGGCAAAAAAGCAACGCACGCCTTACGTAATGCTGAACAAGTACCTTGTGTTGTTTATGGTGAAGGAGAACCTTTGCATTTCTCAGCGGCTGAGAAAGAATTCAAAAGTTTGGTCTATACACCGGAAGCACACACAGTAAACTTGGAATTAGCAGACGGAACCAAACTTCAGGCTATTTTACAAGACATTCAGTTTCATCCTGTGACCGACCGAATCATCCATGCTGATTTCTATCAATTACAAGACAATAAACCGGTAGCTATCGAAGTTCCTGTACGGTTAAGCGGGCGTGCTCGTGGAGTTGTTGCCGGTGGGGTTTTACGTTTCAATATGCGTAAACTTAAAGTAAAAGCAATTCCGGCAAATTTACCGGATGAAATCGTTATTGATATTACATCAATGCGTATTGGACACAAAAAATATGTAGAATCAATCCGTACCAATGATTATACTATTTTACACCCGGATAATGCTGTAATCGTTGCCATTAGAACTTCTCGAACTGCTGTTGCAGACAATGATGAAGATGAAGAAGGAAGCGATGATGCTCCGGCTGAAGCCTCAGAAGGAAGTGCAGAATAAAAAATTCTGAAAATATTCATTAAAGCCCTGATAACACGGGGCTTTTTTATTACCTCAAATGTTGCTTCAAACGTCTGACTCGCTTGGCAAAGGCGGCACTTTTAAGTGCTAACTTTTGACCGAAGACGAGGCTTTGAAATTAAGTAAAAACTTTGATTCGAAGACGTTTCCTGCCACTTTCGCCAAACGAGCTGTTAGGCGGCGGCAATTTTCGCAATGCTTAATTTTCGTTTGCTAATTTTATTACTCGTTCCACAAGTTTGTCGTTTAGCCAAATCCCTTTATCTTTTAATTCATCCAGCAGTTTTTTTACGCTTTTAATTTTCCCTTGCTTTTTGGCTTTCAAAAGAATACCAAGTGTGCCTGTTACTTTTAAGTTGGCGTGCTTGGCGTGATATCTTCCAAGTTTTTCGTCGATAATCACCAAATCGGCGTTTATCTCATTAGCCAAAATAATGGTTTCAGCTTCTCCTTTATCTAAATCTAAAAAATAAGATAACGATTTTTTATCCTTAATCTCCTTTATTTCAATCTAATCAATTTCCAATAAATTGATGTAATAGGATTTGTTTTTGATTTTCCCACACCTACTTTTTTGTCAAATACTCTCATTTTAAACTACACAAAAAGGCTACCTTTTGGATAGCCTTTTTATTTTTATATAATTTAACTTTTTAAGAATTCTAATATCTTTCCAATACTACAACACGTCGGTTACAAGCTCTTCCGTCATCGGTTTCGTTTGTACACTTAGGATATAATTTACCAAATGCACGTACTTCCAAACGGTTTGCATCTACTCCTTCTTTTACAAGAGCATCTTTTACAGACTGTGCACGTTTTTCAGATAATTTCAAATTATACTCTTGAGATCCAATACTATCTGCAAATCCATCAACAAAATAATTCACGTCTGTTTTGTTAATAAGCTCTGCTGCTGCTTTGATTTTATCACCGGAAGCTTCGGTTAAATCAAATTTGTTGTATTCAAACAAGATGTTTTCAAACACCAATTCAACTACCGGTTCTTCCACAATTTCAATCGGTTCTTCTTCCGGTTCAGGTGTAATTTCTTTCATGACTTTACATCCGTTCACACAATAGTATTCATCGGTTTCTTCACCATTTGGACATGGTTCAAGCGGGCATTCATCATTTCTGTCTTCGATTCCATCACCGTCAGAATCCGGGCATCCGTTAAACTCTTTTAGTCCCGGAACATCTGGACATTCATCTTCATCATCATAAATTCCATCGCCATCACGATCTGTTTTTCCAAATCGGAATGCTACTCCTGCTTTCGCTTGAAAAAAGTCAATGTAATCTGACTTTGTTGCATGAACACTTACATATTGAAGTTCTAAGTTCAAACCAAATTTTGGTTTTATCCAGAGGTTCATTCCCAAACCTCCTGAAATAGCAAAATGGTCATTGCCGACAATGGCTCCATTTTCCAGAGCATCACCGGAAGCGTCCACTACTCCACTTAAAACATTTCCGTTGGCATCATATTCCACCGGACTGAATTCTAATCCTCGATAAGGCATTCTGTGGTAATTTGCTCCTAATCGTAAATAAGGGTCAAACCAAGATGTTTCTTTTAAAATATACCCGTTTGCGAAACGATAACGCAAACCTAAGCCCACTAAAGCCATGAACTCGTCATCAATCATCAAACGTTTGTTATCGATTTCTCCGATTGAAGCTTGTAAGTCAACCGAGAACGACCGATTTAATGTTCGGGCAATTGAAATTTGGGATAATGGAGGGACTAACGACCAATTACTTCCTTCGGTTAAGCCTTCTCCTAAACCTCGTGCGCTTGGGTGGTTTACTGCGTGTAAACCGCCACTAATATACCATTTTTTCAATGTGTTCTGTGCATAGCTTTCTACAGAAAAAAGCATTAAAAAAAGGGCAAATAAAATAGAAAACTTTTTCATATTCTCTTTTTAGAAATTTTGAATTTACTAATATATAAACATTTTTGATAAACAATTAATTTATTGCTAATTATTTGAATGATTTTGCGATTTTTTCTGCTTTTTTACTTTCAGAGTAATCATAAAACCCTTCTCCGGACTTTATTCCTAATTTTCCGGCTTGTACCATATTGACCAATAATGGGCAAGGAGCATATTTTGGATTTTTAAATCCGTCATACATTACATGTAATATAGAAAGACAAACATCCAAGCCAATAAAATCCGCTAATTGAAGAGGACCCATCGGATGTGCCATTCCTAATTTCATTACTGTATCAATTTCTTTTACTCCTGCTACACCATTATAAAGTGTTTCAATAGACTCATTAATCATCGGCATCAAAATGCGGTTAGCCACAAATCCGGGATAATCATTTACTTCTACCGGAGTTTTTCCTAATTCTTCCGATAAATTCATAATCATTTTTGTCACTTCGTCTGAAGTACTATAACCTCTAATGATTTCAACTAATTTCATAATCGGAACCGGATTCATAAAGTGCATTCCTATTACTTTATCCTGACGTTGCGTTACTGAAGCAATTTGTGTAATGGAAATAGAAGAAGTATTACTTGCCAAAATAGTTTCTTTGGACGTAATTTCATCTAATTGTTTAAAGATTTTTAATTTCAAATCCACATTTTCAGTTGCTGCTTCTACGACTAATTCTACATTTTTCACTCCTTCTTCCATTTGAGTAAAAGTTGAAATATTATTCAAAGTAGCCGATTTTTCAGTTTCGTCTATAGAACCTTTTGCTAACATTCTGTCTAAATTGGCAGTAATAGTATTCAATCCTTTTTCCAAAGCTTGTTCCGATATATCAATTAAGTTTACAGAAAAACCTTTTTGGGCAAAAGTATGAGCAATTCCATTTCCCATAGTTCCAGAGCCAATTACAGCAATATTTTTCATCTTATTTTAATTTTTATTAAATGCATTTATAATTTGATAAGCAATTCGTAAAGCCTCTGTTCCATCTTCTAAAGTAACCAAAGGTTTTGAATTATTATGAATTGCGTCTGCAAAGCTATTTAATTCATCTTTAATTGCATTATTTAATTTCACTTCCGGATTATCAAAATAAATTTGTTTTTTCACTCCTTCAGCATTTTGTAGAATCATATCCCACTCTCCCGGCACTTCCGGTGCATCTTTCATTTTTACAACTTCACAAGTTTTAGTCAAAGAATCAACTGAAATATAAGCATCTTTTTGAAAAAAACGGGTTTTTCGCATGTTTTTTAATGAAATCCGACTGGCGGTAATATTTGCCACACACCCATTTTCAAAAACCAAACGAGCATTAGCAATATCCGGGGATTCACTAATCACCGAAACGCCACTGGAATGAACTTCTTCAACTTTAGACTCTACAACACTTAAAATTACATCCAAATCATGAATCATCAAATCCAAAACAACAGAAACATCTGTTCCACGCGGATTAAATTCAGCCAAACGATGTGCCTCGATGAACATCGGATTTTTAATTTTATCTTTTACGGCTATAAATGCCGGATTAAATCGCTCTACATGACCAATTTGACCTTTTACTCCGTATTCTTTTGCCAACTTAATAATTTCTTCTGCTTCTTCCACCGAACTGGCAATTGGTTTTTCAATGAAAATATGTTTTCCGGATTTAATTGCCTTTTTTGCACATTCAAAATGAGCAGAAGTTGGCGTAACAATGTCGATAATATCCACTTTATCAATCAATTCTTCCAAAGTTGAAAACGCTTTAACTTCTAATTCTGCTTCCACTTTTTTAGCTACTTCTTCATCAAAATCAAAAAATCCAACTAAATCTAATTTTTCAGATTCTTTAGCTAATTTTATGTGTATTTTCCCTAAATGTCCGGCTCCAAGAACACCTATTTTCAGCATCTTTTTAAATTTGAGTTTAAAAGTAATGAGTTTCTCTTAAATTTCGTCAATTTTGTGCAAAAATACAGAAAGTGATTGATGAATTAAAACATAAAGGAAAAAGAACGCAATTAATAAATTTATTACGCAACAAAGGAATTGAAGATGAAAATGTATTAGCCGCCATGAATGAAATTCCGCGTCATTTCTTTATGGACAGTGCTTTTGAGGAATTTGCTTACCAAGACAAAGCTTTCCCGATTGCTGCTAACCAAACGATTTCTCAACCGTTTACCGTAGCTTTTCAAACTTCTTTATTGCATGTAAATAAAGGTGATAAAATTTTAGAAATCGGGACAGGAAGCGGTTATCAAACTTCTGTTTTAGTAAAAATGGATGCAGAAGTTTATACCATTGAACGACAAAAAGAATTATTTGATTTCTCACAAAAAATGTTCAAAAAATTAAAAATTTCACCTCGTTATGCTACTTATGGTGATGGATTCAAAGGACTTCCTACTTTTCAACCTTTTGATCAGATTTTAGTAACGGCCGGTGCGCCGAGATTACCCAAAATTCTTTTAAAACAATTAAAAATCGGAGGCGTAATGGTAATTCCGGTTGGAAATAAAAATCAAAAAATGTACACCATACTTCGGGTCAATGAAAATGATTTTGAAAAAATGGAATTCGGTGATTGTGAATTTGTCCCTATGTTAGAAAGAACCGTAAAATCAGAAGAAATTTAACTAAATTCTCAAAAACCTGTTTTTTATTAACAACTTATCTACTTTGTTAGTCAGAATCAATATAAAATAGTAGTTTTGAATTATGAATTTGGAAAAGTATATCATAAAATTATTGTACAACCACGATTGTGTGGTCGTACCGGAATTTGGTGCTTTTATCACTCAAAAAACAGCATCGGTTTATCAAACAGAAACTTCACAGTTTTTTCCACCAGCAAAAGAATTAACATTCAATCATTTATTAACTAAAAATGATGGTTTATTAGCTCAGGAATATGCTTTAATCAATGAAATTTCATTTGAAGAAGCACAGGAAAAAATTGAATCAAATGTGCAGTTTTGGAAAACTCATTTAGCAAATAATTCTTCTTTGAATTTAGCTGAATTAGGAAATTTCACCAAAACGAAAGAAGGATTCCTTCAATTTCAAGCGCAAAATCCAAACTTTTTATTAGATTCTTTTGGATTGGATAAAGTTCATGCCACTCGAATTCTAATTGAAACTTCAGAAAAAAGTTCAACTCTTTGGTGGAAAGCGGCTGCAATTGTTCCTATTTTATTAGGTGGATTTCTTTATTTTGGGCAACCTCAACCCGTATCAAACTTTGTAAACCAACAATGGAGTGGATTTGTTTCTCCGGGAACGCATTCTTCTTCACCTGAAACACAAATTGTAAATTCTTCTGAAAAAATCATAGAAATTCCTCAAAACACTCTTGATAATCAATTGTTAATACAAGATTATCAAGTTATTGCGGGTTCTTTCAGAAAATTGGAAGAAGCACATACTTTAGTAGAAAATTTAAAAGAAAAAGGATTTGAAAATGTACAATTTACTCAAAAAAGAGGAAGTTTTTACTTTGT
Source organism: Weeksellaceae bacterium (assembly GCA_034002605.1). Classification (GTDB taxonomy): domain Bacteria; phylum Bacteroidota; class Bacteroidia; order Flavobacteriales; family Weeksellaceae; genus Moheibacter. The sequence goes on from JAVFAE010000057.1 coordinate 8,166, forward strand.
AGCATTTGAAACTTTTCCAACAAAAGAAGAAGCTTTAGATTATCGAAAATCTGTTTTGGACAATTATCCGAAAACTTGGGTTTTATCATTAAAAGAATAAGAATTTGATTTTCATAATAGAATTCAGACCTTTGCTCACAAAGTAAAGGTCTTTTTTATGAACAAAAAAATCAAAACCCCTTCTGAATCTGCTTCTGTACTGACTAATTTGGTACTTCCGGGAGAAACCAATATGCTGAATAATTTATTTGGCGGTGAATTATTGGCGCGTATGGACAGAATTTCGTCAATTGCCGCCAAAAGACACTCCGAAAGTTTCCAAGTTGTTACGGCAAGTGTAAATCATGTTTCGTTTAATACGCCGGTTCCTTTGGGAAGTATTGTGAAATTAGAAGCAAAAGTAACTCGTGCTTTTTCCAGTTCAATGGAAATTTTTGTTGATGTTTGGATTGATGATCCGGTGGAACAAAAATTAATTAAATCCAATAATGGAATTTATACTTTTGTAGCTGTTGATGAAAATAATAAACCTACTCTTGTTCCACAAATTCAACCGGAGACAGAAGAAGAAAAAGAACGTTATGATGCGGCCTTGCGAAGAAAGCAACTGAGTTTGATTTTAGCCGGAAAATTAAATCCACAAGAAGCGCATGAACTAAAATCTTTGTTTATGGAGAAAAAGTAATACAAACCACAAAAAGTATATTTTATTAAACCGAAATTTCATTCTGAAAATACTGTTCATTTGGTTTTTTTATTATTCTTTTTCGTGAGTTACGCCTTTTTGAATTTTATTCTCAATCTGTTGATCAATTTTAGAAAAAACACCAAATCCTTTCAAAATCACAATGGTTCCTAAAATCATCAATATAAATCCGATTGTTTTTTTTAGATAGAAAACCCGGCGAAGTGTAAAACTTTCTTTGACTTTATGTGCCAATAAAATTTTCAATAAATCAATACAGAAAAAAGTAATTAAAACAATCGACATATAAAGCAGTGTATCGCTCTTTTTAGGATATTGAATAATTACTGTACTGACGATGAAAAACCAAAATACGATAACTCCAATGTTTAACAGATTCAAAAAGAAGCCATTAATAAAAGTTTTAAAATAATTTTGATTAACTGCACTTAAATTTCGCATTTTGAAATTAGGTTTACTAACGTACATCAGCAAACCATAAATTAAAATAAAAAATCCACCAAAAATATAAATTGACGGATTGGTTTGAATGGCTAAAGCTAAGTCTTTACTACCAAAATAAGCAACTAAAATACACAATAAATCAGCTGATAAAACTCCTAAATCCAAGGTAATTGCCGCTCGCCAACCTTTGGAAACGCTGGTTTCTAAAAGCATGAAAAAAACCGGTCCTATTAAAACAAGACTTAATAAAATACCGATTAGTATAGCGGATGATACCAACTCCATTGCGCTTGCAAGGTAATATTTTTAAGTGAATACGGAAAAATTGAACAAAAAATTCTAATCCACCAACTCAAAATCCAATTGTTTGTTTTGTAAATCGGCTTTGAGTACTTTTATCATGATTTTATCGCCCAATTGATAGGTAATTCCGGTTCTTCTTCCTACTATGGCATAATTTTTTTCATCGAAATAAAAAGAATCTTCGTGCATATTTCGTAATCGAATCATTCCTTCGCAACGGTTTTCGGGAATTTCAACAAAAATTCCATATTCCTGAACGCCGGTAATAAATCCATAAAATTTTTCTCCGATGAATTGCTCCATATATTTGACTTGCATGAATTTAATAGAATCTCTTTCGGCATCGGTTGCTAATTTTTCACGTGTCGAACTGTGTTTACTTTTTTCTTCCCAAGGTGCCGGATCAGGAGATTTTTTACCTTCTAAATAATGTTGCAAAAGTCGGTGTGCCATCATATCCGGATAACGACGAATCGGTGAAGTAAAATGAGAATAATATTTAAATGCCAATCCGTAATGTCCAATGTCGTTTTCTGTCGAATATTTAGCTTTACTCATGGTTCTTATTGCTAAAGTTTCGATTAAATTTTCTTCCGGTTTTCCTTGAACATCTGCCAATAATTGATTCATGGATTGTGTAATGGTTTTATGATTTCTCAAATCCAATTGATAGCCAAATTGTTTGATAAATAATCGCAAATCTTGTAATTTATCCATATCCGGATCTTGATGAACCCGATAAATAAATGTATTTTTATTAGGTTTTCCGTTTTTATCAGTCGAAACAAATTCTGATACTTTTCGATTGCAAA